>CAXFCF010000009.1:0-13412 GCA_964000875.1 uncultured Candidatus Poseidoniales archaeon | reverse complement strand
CTACGAACCCGGTGGTGGTAGTTACACAGTAGGATACAACACGCCACATCCCACATTGAATAACACATGGGAGGGTGTTGTAGCTAGTTTTGCACAGAGCGATGGGTCACAGTTCTGGTATTCACCTACTCCACAGAATATCTCTAGTTTGGAATGGCTTCCTGATGGTAATTACCTAACGGTTGGGATGCGAAATCCAGGTAAGATTGCCTTGATGGACACATCAGGCCAGATGTTCAATGACTTCGGCTGGCATTCATGGCTGAATGGTAGTTATGGAGAGTGGTCGGATGTCAATGCAGTTACCACTAGTTGGAATCCGTCGGGTGGTACCGCGAACCAGTTAGTTGCATCAGCAGGAATGGAGGGTGGTTTGGAGATTTACACTGTCGATGTCTCCAACTCTGCAGTCTTAGCCCACAGAAGGTTTGGACCAAACACCTTGCGAGAGATTTCAGTCGACGAATCCACTGGCCTTGTGGCGGTTGCGGAGTCGAGTGGTGTTGTCACAGTACGCCAAGCATCGAATGGTGCAATATCCTACCAATGCTTCCACCCCGAGTATGGACAGTACATCCACGACATACCTCACGCAAAGTCAGTTGAGTGGGGCATAGGTGAGGTCATGGTCGGCTTCGACGATGGGGTGGTCATTGGTTGCAACTCGTTTGGCAAGATGGCTTGGATAGTGGATCTCAGGCAGAGCAAGACAGTCGGTTCGTTCGGACGCGTAGCTTACCACATCCCTTCAAACATGATTGCAGTCACTTATTCGGCCAATGTGACCAACACCAACTCCGATGGGCGGGTCACGATATTTGATCCTCAATCGGGTGCTGAATACAGAGAATGGTCCTATCCAGAGGCTCATTGGCCCTTGTCGTTCAGTCCCACTGGTGATTATCTTGCATCGGCAGATCAATCTGGTGATGTCAGGATATGGAATACATCGGATCCCAATGTCGCCAACTGGTTCGATGATGGAGTTGCACACTCACACGCGGGTTACGTAGGTGTCCTCGAATGGATGCCAGGCGTGGATGTCCTAGTGACTGCAGGTTGGGACAAGACCGCCTGCTTCTGGGAGATGACCTCACAGACCTCGATCCAAAACTTGACTCTACAGGCTGAGCCTTTCTCTTTCGCGGTGATGATGACCGAGGGTACCTTCGTCATAGGTACAGGCGACGCATCGACATCGCTCTCGGGTCAGTTGGAGATATTCGACCTCTCCAACTTCACAACCACCTATTATTCAGTCACACATATTCCGCGTGGGCTTGGATCAATCGAGATGACTTCGACATATGTTTACGCTAACCATACAGGTTCTATTCTGACTTTGAGGCCTGACTTTGATGGCGATGGATGGTTGGATGGCCAAGATGCCTTCCCGACTGATCCAACACAACACGCTGACACGGACGGTGATGGCTACGGGGACGATTCGTCTCAGCCGAATGGCGATGGTTGTGTCGATGTGATTGGAACTAGCAACATGGACAGGAATGGTTGCCCGGACAGTGATAGTGATGGATATAGTGACCCGGACGCTAATTGGCACGCACATCCTGATGGATTGGCGGACGCTCTTCCCAACGACCCCAACCAGTGGATGGACAGCGATCGTGATGGATACGGTGACAACTACAGCTTCCAAACCGGGCAGGATGGCCTACGAATGGCAGAGGCTGGCGACGCCTTCCCTCTAGATCCTCAGCAGTATCGTGACCTCGATGGTGACGGCTGTGGTGACAACTACTCCTATTCTCTAGATAATGGCAATCGGATTAACGAGCGCGGCGATGCTTTCCTTTCTGATCCTACTCAGTGCTACGACTTTGACAGCGATGGCTACGGTGATAACTACACTTTCGAACTCGATGGTGATGGCCTTAGAATAGAGAATGGTGATGCGTTCGAGCTTGATTCACTGGCATGGTCAGACCTTGACGGCGATGGTTGTCCTACCAACTCAGCAACTGGTCTGACGATTGATCTACATCCAACTGACCCGGAGCGTTGTGATGAGGCGTTGCCGTTCTGGTTACCGAATGATCTGGCGGCTACGATAACCAATAGCGACACCGAGTGGTCGATTTCTGTATCTTGGTCTTCTGCGGCTTCAAATACCGACGAAATTCGTTTGCAGTACGCCCTAACAGACAACTTGAGCGATACTCCCGAAGATGGAGCGTTCACCACTTTGCAAGTCTGGACCCAGACTGGGTCGGTCGACGAACAGATGGTTGTGATGAAGGGTCAAAATGACAAGATGCACTTGCGCGTGATGGCTGTGCCCGATGATGGAGATAGTCTGACTATGGATTGGTCGGCTATATGGGTATACGAGATCGAAGAGCAGCACAATGAGAGCGAGCAGAACGGCAGTGAGCAACAGACTGGTGGTGGTACCGATGATGGTGGCATCGATGGAGATACAGATGGCGTAATTGACGACGAAGGAGATGAACAGGGTGGTGGAGTTACCAGCACACCGCCAAATTCGGATGATACCTCACCCACCATTGCAGTCGTTATCGGCAGCTTGTTCTTCGCTGTGGTGGTTCTATTGGTCATTGGTCTGAGATACAATAGGAAGACTCAGAAGATTGCCCCAGGAGCCTATACGATGACCGAAGCCAATGTTGGCTCGAATTCCGCATTTGCTCCACCCTCTACTCCACCGACTCCGAAGATGCATCCACCTTGCAAGAAGTGCGGAGGCTTCGTCTCTGAGGTTGACCATCAAGGAGCGAAGTGGACATGGTGCCCCGTTTGCTCGGAATGGCAGGATTACCTAGGTAAGCGGTGATTAGCTGTTGCCCTGCGAGTACTCGTGGTAGTCAACAGTGGGTTGCAATGAGTCGATTGCTGCTTGCAATCTAGCGTTCGCTGCTTGCTCACCAGACATGATTTGATCTCGTTGTCGAACCAACTCTGCTCTAATGGTTGTGAGTTCCTCGGCTGCCTTCGCGTGTAGGCTTGCTGTGGGTTGTAGCCAGCGGTCGATGCAAGTGATAATCCGCTCCACCGAGGTAGAGAGTCCCTCGCCTGCCTCGAGCACGAATCCGTCTCCTGACCTTGAGATGGGAAGGGTGCTGCGCACTGCATTGGCCATCGATAGTGCGACCTTCTTAGCCTTCTTCACCGATCCCTTGCAGGCTTCGTGTGCTTCCATACAGGAGAGATGTGCTTCGACATATCCGAGTTTCATGCCCATAGAGTAAGCAGACGCGGCGGGTCCAAGTTTACCGAGACTCCGCAATACATGTCCTCGTTCCATCTCATCGAGGAGGACTTGTGTGCCATTTACATTGGATTCGAAACCTGACTTTATTTGCATCTTAGGTAGCCTATCACGTTGCTTCTGCAATTGTTTGCATGCCTTGAGCGCCTCCTTGTGTTTCCCTCGCGCGTGTAGAATTGTGCTGCTCTGCCTCAGTGCATCGACTAAGATTGCTTGCTTGACATGATCTCGCCCAGAGTCAGCGAGCAGCATGGTGGAGAGCTCACCAGCCATCACCTCGGCAATTTCCATTCGTCCGTCGATGACATAGTTGCGAATTTGGACGACGACTTTCGCAGGGTCATCCATTCCAAACATGGCATTACCTCGTTGTGCGAGTGAGGGTCACCGCAATCACGGCTTTGGTCAGAGAATCACGACGACTTTCGCTTGACGGATCTTCGCTTGACCGCCTTGCGCTTCTTCTTCTTTGGTTTCTCATCGTCGTCATCGTCGTCCCATTCGTCGTCATCGTCGTCCCACTCGTCGCCATCATCCTCGGTGGTTTTCTCCTTCTTCCTCGCCTTCTTCTTGTCGCCCTTCTTTCGGCGTTTGATAGTCGAGGCTTCGGTCGCGAATGGGTCGTCCTCTTCGGGAGTGACGGTCTTCTTCTCGTCTGCCTTGGTGTTCTCGGATGCTAAATCAGCACGCACATCTTCAGCGGAGCCCACTTCACCAGAGTCGCCTCCACCCATGAACTCCATCATCCATTCATCGTCTTCGTCGAACTCATCGTCACCGCCCTTCTTCTTCTTGCGCGGATCCTGGGCTGCAATGATTCCCATTATCATGGCAATTAGGAGCAACAGGATGTTGGCTCCTCCCAGAGTGATGATGAATAGCATAGGTGGGTCGGTTAGCCCCAGAGGTACGTCTTCAGTAGCCTCTGGTTCCTGAACCGGCGCCATACCGCTCTCGCAGTAAGTCAGGCCGCTCAGGTTCTCATAGCAGTGGTCGACGACGAAAGAGGTCGTGTACAGTCGAGTGTTGCCTGCAGCATCGGTAGCCTGAATCTCCAATTTGTGACGGCCAGGTTCTACGAAGGTTGCTGAAGGCTCCCTCATATCGAAGACTAGCAAGGTTCCGTTCATATTGTCGCCACTGGTGACCTCGGGAACTGATTGCCACTCAAACTCGTTCTGGAAGAACTCACGGACATCGATGAATCTGTACTTCACTTCGGCAATCTGCACATCATCGGTGACTGCACCGTGTACACGGATGTCATCACCGTAGAGGTAAGTACTGACACTAGAGGGTGCATATACCTCGATACGTGGATCTTGTGCATCGATGGACCAGTTCACTATATTCATCGTGTTAGAGTTACCCACAGCATCAATCATTGTCACATTGACTCTTAATTCGTTAGTGTCTATACCGGAAGCAATTGGGAAATCGTAGATGAATCTAGTTTCTGATCCAAGGAATGGTTGCGCACGAGTAATTTCATCAGTCGGCGTGAAGATTGTTCCGGTTCCCTCCTGCTCGTTATAGTCCAGAGTAGTAATTTCGATGATAGGATATTCCTGAAGCGCTTCGCTGGTGAAGAATGTAACACGGTAGTCACCGTGCATCAGGGCACCTCCTTCTTGGTCACCGATGACGACATTCACCGTCGGATCGGTTGTGTCCTCTTGGACATACCATACATTGGAACGGTTTGTCAGAACCTCTTGGGAGTTACCCCAGGAGTCGGCGATGGTCAGAGCATACCACGCATATCTGTCTAGATCAGCACCGATGAACGCTTCTCTAATCACGGTGGTGTCATGGTCGACAGGCTGGTAGGAGTCGATTATGACCTCCCATCCATCGTCGTCGTCCAAAGCTCCACTTTCGGTACCGTTGAACGGGTCTCCAAGGTGTCGGTGTACTGAGTAGGTTTCTCCCTCTTCAGCCATTGAGTTGATCCAAGAGAGCAACACGCTGTTCCTAGCACCCCTTAGCTGCGGTTGTGCGAGTTGCACTGGTGCAGGTGGGAGGGTGTCCTCGTGTAGTGGAAGCATGATGCAGTTTTGAGCGAACCCGGTGTCCTCGTAAGTGGCGTTCAGGTGGTTGTAGCGAGTGACAGAGGTCACACAGTAGTAGGATAGCTGATCCTTTCCAGGTTCGACATCAACAATAGCACTCTGCACGCCGTCTGGTACGGTTGCTACCAGAGTCGCTTCCAGTTCTAGGTTGCTGGATGCTGACAATTTTGTCCAAGAGTGCCAGATGTTGTATGATTCACCTTCAGCACCTACTTGGTCAATCCAGTTTACTTCTGACATACCGGCGCCGAGATAGGTGGCAGTGACATTGGTTGGCTCAGCAATCCATGGGTCAAACGCGTTCTCCATAATCGGTCCTGCAAGGACGGAGGGATCCACATACGGTTCGTGATTACCTCGGGCATCTGCAGCGGTGACCGCATAGTAGGCGTATCCTAGTGTTCCACGCTCGACCTGATAGCGGAATTCTCCTACTCCGGCTTGTACGACAGCAATCAATTCGACATGGGGGTCTGTCGTGTTGTTGAATTCACTTCCACTCCTCCAAATATTGTAAGTCGCACCGACTTCAAGAATTAGGTCGGACCAAGCGATGGTGGTGTTGCCAGTGCCTCCTTCGGGCTCTGGCTCGAAGGTGGCCATCACTCCACCCGACAACGAGCCAGGGGCGACATTGTCTTCAGGGACTGGCCAAGCGGCATCGAGTGTATTAGAACCGAGGAATCTGAGGTCTTCGTATGGCATCCAAGTATCCATTTGTGCGTTGTACTCGAATGTAATGTAGGTCACCGAGTAGTATGCCTCCACATCAGTGAATGGAGGTACGACATAGGTGTACGAGTTGTTGCCAGCGCCCAGCACTCCAACGAGTTCCTTCTGGATGTTGGGCCAGTCTGCTCGGGTTGCCGGATCCAAGTGCCTGTAGACCTTGATTTGGTAAGCGAAGGTTCCGATTTCGTTGAGTGAACCCGGTGTGATTTCGTTCAGGTTAATCCACTGTACCAGTGTTCTGCTTGTAGAAGGGTCGAATGTTGCGTTCACTGAGAAAGGTGCTGTGATGGCGTGAGTGTACTCGAAGATTGGTTCAGGGATTTGTGCTGAACCGAGTTCCATGTATGCTACGATGCGCCCGTCGTCTAGTTGTGTGGCGATGCCATAGTAATAGGTGCCATTGACTCCAGGTGGTAGCGGAAATGTCACTTGGTGTCCAAACCCTGGGCAGCTGACTACGCTACCAGTACAGGCGGAGATATTGGCGAATGGCGCGACGCTACCGTTTTCGATGAGACTTGAGTTGAGTGCTATTGGGCTTCGATATACAAGATAGCGAGCGGTTTGCAACATCTGAGCGATGGTCAGGTTTTCAGTGTCGATATTGTCCCAACTAATCGTCGTGGATTCTGATATTGCGTTGAATTCAGCATATGCATTCTGTGCTTGCATGTCTTCTGGATTTGACGCATCCCCCATCACTGGTGGAACGAATGGTAAACCAAGAACCAACAGCAACAATGCTGTGAGAACTACTCCTTTTGCATCCCTGTTAGAGCGCACGCTCGACGCCTCCCGGCTGCTCTGTGGTTAGGATGCCGTTATGAGGCTGACGCCCGAAGGTGGCATTTCACGGCGTTAACTTCCGGTTAGGTGAACCCTCATTCCGGATTTCGCCCCTTAGGGGGCGCCACATCACTCAAGGAGTTCTTTCCGTGCAGTCATGAAGCGCACGACGAATGTGTAGCCCCCTCCAAGTAGCGAAATCAACAACACCACTGAGAAACCATTGACTTCACCAATCAATGGAAGAGTGGCGTCGATAGACACGCTGGGTCTCATCGCTTCTATGGCGGCGAAACAGGTTCCCAGCATCAGAACCACCATTCTGTCGGCTCTGCTGAACCCGCCGTAGTTCCTACCTAATCCGACAGATTGCGCCTGAGTGCCCATGTATGATCCTAGTAGAGTAGCAATGGCAGCGGCAAAGCCGAGGTGTGGCGTGGCCAGGAAGGCAGTGTTGAGCCCGATAGCCACTAGCAATCCAATATCGACTACACGGTCGATGGTGTGGTCGAGGAAGTCACCGTAAGCTGAATCCTTACCGTGCTTCCTAGCGATTTGTCCGTCAAGCCCGTCGCACAGTGCTGCGAGAATGACCAAACCCATGCCAGCGAGTAGCAGCATCCCGCCATCTGAGTCCCGTGGAGCAGTGGCTAACAGATAGGCGGCGGTACCCGATACCAAAAGTGAGAACCATGAGATGTGGTTGGGATCCATGAATCCGAGTTTTTCGACCAATGGGTCGAGCGCTTTCGTCCAAACATCTCTGAATTTCTCCAATGCCATGTTACTCACCCGTGGATTCTATCTATCCAGTCGATTGCAACCGCTGGGCGTTCAGGCTTCAAGTCATTGGCGATCCAAGCGACTAGGACATCCAATCCAGTACCCAAATCATCCTCCGAGACATCAATCTCCAACACTGGTTTACCTTCGAACAGCTCTTCGTCGTTCCAGGTACCTCCAAGTAGTTCCCACTCGGCGTTTTCCTCTACTTTGTTCTCCGCCCAACCTCGCGCGTGGTTGCGCTGCCGTAACCCTTCGGGAGGGTAGCGAAGGATGACTATTGCATCGACAGGAAGATGGTGCGAAAGATGGCCGTCTAAGAGCAGCATGTCATTGCTGTCTCGCACAGCCCATTCTTTCTCGAGATCGGCTACCAATCCAGAGATATCGATGGGACGAGCGCCATCTTCGGCATCTTCTTCCCCAATTCTCGAGAACTGTTCGGCCAATTGCCTCACAGAGGTAACTTCGAACCCTTTGTCAGCCGCTTCGTTGGCGAGGGTAGACTTTCCGGAACCTGGAGATCCAGAGAGTGCGATGACCAAACCCTTTCTACTCACATGTAGATGCCGTGGCGGGCTACAAATCAAGGTGGCGCAGGGTGGACGGTGATTGTTCATCTTCCTGAACCCTTATGACCTTGGACCACGCTAACCATTTGTATGGAGGGTTGCGAGTGAATGAAGCAAGCGAGGCGACGGCAATCGTATTGATAGTGGCCGAGCCCGGTCGTGAGACCGAAGTCTACGATGCATTGAGTGTGATAGCAGAGGTTAGGGAGCACATGCTTTTGTTCGGCGAGTATGACCTGTATGCCAAGATAGTGTGCGAGGATTTCGCCCTTCTTGGAGCGGTGGTCATCAACAGGATTCGTTCTATTGACGGAGTTGATTCAACCAAGACCCTGACCGGAGCACCGATGTAGAAGCGTAGGGTTCACCTACCGCTTCGTTCACGCATCGTCCATGTCAGAGGCATTCGAGGATGAGAGCGATTGGTCGAGCGTCATCGGCCTGATAGATCCGCGCAAGAGCAAACTGAGCATCATGCTGTTTGCTATTCCAATCACATTGTACTTCTCCATGGTTGCCCATAACGCAGCGATGTCTTTCCTGTTCTCGATGCTGGCGATAATGCCTCTTGCATTCCTAATGGGAAGGGCAACGGAGGAGATAGCTATCAGGAAGAGCGACGCCGTTGGCGGCCTTCTTAACGCGACCTTCGGCAATGCCGCTGAGATGATAATCGCCGTTCTGGCGATGTATGCCGCTTACAAGGCGGGCCCTGGTACTGAGACCTCCGAGACAATGATTGGCGTTGTGCAGGCGTCTTTGATAGGTTCAATTCTCGGTAATCTTCTGCTGGTTCTAGGTCTCGCCTTTGTTTGGGGCGGTATCCACCACAGAGTGCAGCAATTCAGCCCGACTCAGGTAGGAGCTAACGGCTCACTGCTGTTACTAGCGGTCATTGCTTTGACCTTGCCAACAACCTACGAGTTACTCGGCTCAAACCCAGATTCAGTCGTACAACTTTCACACATGACGGCGATAGTCCTGTTGCTAAGTTATGGTTTGTTCCTTCTTTTCCAACTGCGTACCCACCAAGATTTGTTCGCCCCTGATGATGAAGGAGGTCACCATGAGGAACCGACAATGACCGAGAGGCAGGCAATGGTTCTGCTCATCGCATCAACCGTCATGGTTGCGTGGATGGCAGAGATTCTCGTTCATTCGATTGAATCGGCAGCGGAGCAATGGAACCTACCAACGCTATTCATCGGCGTCATCCTTCTGCCGCTGTTCGGCAACGCCGCTGAGCACTTCACCGCTGTGTCCGTCGCTGGCAAGAACAAGATGGATCTTTCCTTCTCCATAGCCGTCGGCTCTTCTACTCAGATAGCGGTCTTCGTGGCACCGTTCATGGTAGTATTAGGATGGATGTCAGGAGTCGAACTGACATTTCAGTTCGGAGCCTTTGAGACAGTGGCGACATTCCTTGCCGTTCTGATTACTAACGCCATCGCATCCGATGGCAAGTCGAATTGGCTGGAAGGTTCGATGCTGCTGGCTACCTATGTCATTCTGGCGATGGGTTTCTATCTCTACTGAGGTGCATCCACAGTTTGCTCATCATTCTTGGAAAGCCACCAACCCCATACCACGAATCCGAACAGGGCAGCTGTTAGGTGTGCGAGTGTGATATATGTTGAGATGCCGTTGTAGTAGCGATTCCAATACTCGAATCCGAGTAATATCGCAGGGACAACCCAAAGTCTCCTCGTGTGGTGAGAGAGTGCTCCAATCAGCGTCATAAAACCGACCGAACCTCCAGTCCACATCCTGTTCAAACCCCCTGAGTAGAGTGTGTTTTCGGGGTAGTAGTGGTGTCCTATGTGCATATTCGCACCGTAGATTACAGAGACTACGGCTACTCCGCCGAAAAATAGTGCAAGAGTCTTTTTTGTCCCGTTATGTCCCTCAAAAGATTGCGTGAAGATCAAGGTTCCCAGAGTCACGAAGAAGATGTGTTCTCCACTGTTGTGAAACCAAGGAGCCGTGAAGAAAGAAATCACAAACTCGTGAGGCGCCTCTACCATCTTGTTTGGCCAGATTCCCGCCCCACAAGCGAGTCTCTCACCCAATGTGACACAATTTGACCAATGTCCAGGGCCGATTACATTCCAGATGAACAGGGTTACACAGACATAGGTGAGGGTGAATGTTCGAGATCGAAACATCCCCATCAGGTCGTGTTTACCTCCCTTTCCATCATTCCAAGGAAACAGGAACGGTAGAATCGTTTTGTTTGATTCCATGTTGCTCACCCTTGTGCTGGGTCGACGCCATCGTAGTAATCCGCGACTGCTTCATCGAGCCGCACTGATATCTCCGATTCGTTGAGAGTCAGAGTATTACCGTCGATACGGAGACAGTCCCCGCCGACCCAGACATCACTGCACTCGGTGTTAGAGTAGAGCAGATTAGCGAGGATTCGGCGATCGTTGATGCCATGTGGTCGCATCCTAACATCGTCTAGATTCCATGCAACCCAGTCCATCGAACCCTTCGTTGCGAGTCTCCAAGTTTCCTTGGGGCCAAGTATAGTGGAGTCCCAGTGGTCATGCCTTTGGATGAGCGAGGCAGCCTTCGCCTCCGCCCTCATGTCTAGGCTGTTGTTGCTAGCAGCTCCGTCGGTTCCGAGACGAACATCGACACCGGCTTCCATCATCGCTGGATACGACATTGTGCCACCCGTTGCCAACTTCTGATTGCTTACCGGACAGTGGACGGCGTGAGCACCGTGGGATGCAAGAATCCTCATCTCTCGCTTGGTTACCCAACCACAGTGGGCACACACCGTCCCTTCTTGGAAGTAGCCAATTGAGTCGAGGTATTCGACTGGATACATGCCGTGTTCCTTGTGGCAGTCAGCAACCTCCTTGCGAGTCTCACTGGTGTGGATGTGTAACCTACATGAGTGGTCTGCTGCCATCTCCGCCGCTTTGAGCAAAGTCTCCTCACTACAGGTGTAGACAGCGTGCGTGCCAATTCCGTAGTCCACTCGTTCGCTTGCAGCTCCTCCTCGAAGCAAGTTGTCCATCTTGGTAAGAGCCTCCGAACCTCCTGAAGGGTACGAAGGGGTGGGGAAGTCGGTAATTGGGCCGCAGGCGATGGCGCGTATTCCTGAGTCAACCAGAGCTCCAGCGACAACATCGGGATGATAGTACATGTCGCAGGCAAAGGTCGTACCCGTGGCGATCAATTCGCATGCAGCAGCCCGGGTTCCGATGTCAACAAACTCAGCAGTCAACCGTTTCTCGACGACAAATATGTTCTCGTTCAGCCAGCGCATCAGTGGCAAGCCCTCCCCCATTCCTCTGTTGAGAACCATGGCGAGGTGGGTGTGCCAGTTTTGGAACGACCTTGTAACGACCTTTGTCGATCCGTCGAGGTCGTGTTCGACATCTTCGTCACCCTTTGATTCGGTCCACGAACCGTCAGGATGGAGGAGGAAATTCCCTCGTCGCAACTCACCCTCATCATCGACAAGTCGGGTGTCGCGGTATCGGACAACACCCTGACTCATGCGCGCCTGCACGCTCGTCAGTCTCAAAAACCTGCTCAACGGGGATACATCGATGGCCGAGGACCCGTACCATGTTCTAGGCGTCTCGTCGGACGCGACCGATGCTGAGATTAAGCGAGCCTATCGCAAGCTTGCCCGTCAGCATCATCCCGACAGAAATCCGGGTGACGCCGCCGCCGAGGAACGGTTCAAGGCAATACAGTCAGCACACGAATCGATAGGCGCTCCAGAGAAGCGTAAGAAGTTCGATGAGCAACAACGAATGAAGTCGATGTTCGGTGGCCGCGATGGAGACTTCGGTAACTTCGACTTCAACTTCGATGGTGGTGGTGGGTTCGAGGATGTCATCGCCTCTTTCTTCGGCGGAGGTAGAGGATCTAATCCATTCCAAGGAAGAGGTGGAGGCACCATCTTCGACCAGCAGGGAAGACCCCATCCACAAGCTAGGAAACCGCAGAAGGGAGCGGACATCGAGGCATCTCTTGATTTGACGATTGACGAGGCTACATCCGGGGTGAAGAAACCGTTCACGATTTCGCGCAGAAAGGTTTGCACGAGTTGTAAGGGGAGTGGCTGTGGAAGTTGTGACGGTCAAGGAGTTGCTCGCAAGACTAGCCAGATCACGGTAACAGTTCCCGCTGGTGTGGAACACGCTTCGGTAATGCGCCTCAAAGGAATGGGTCACCAAGTCGTCAGTGGCAGCCCCGGTGACTTACTGCTGACGGTTCGTATCGACGCTGACGAGGGGCGTCGTTGGGAAGGTGGCAGGCTTGTACAGACGGTCGAGGTTCCTTACAGCACAATGCTACTCGGCGGCAAGGTCAGAATCCACACACCGGCAGGTAAGATGGTAGAGGTAGAAGTTCCTTCTAACTCCTGTACAGGAGATCGAAGAAGGCTACGTGGTCAGGGCTACGACGGTGGTCCTCTCGATGTGGAGTTCCACCTCTCAGCGGTAGAGGAATTGACCGATGCACAGAAGGCTGCCTTGGAAGCTCTACGCGATTCTGGACTTTGAAGCCGACTCAACGGCCGGTAGGGATGAATGGCATCAAGCGGTCTGCAAGACCTGAGTATGCGCGGGTCTGAATCCAGACGCTGCCCTGTCCCGTGAAGTGCATGACAAGACCTTCACCACCCAGTAGGGCGGACTTCAGTCCACCTACCTTACCAATTTGATACTCGACAGTGTCTTCGAAGGCGACCACATGGCCGGTATCTACGGTAACAGTTTGACCTGGTTGGATAGGTATTTCCTTGATGGCTCCGAATGAGTTGAAGTAGACCTTTCCAGGCCCCCCATCCTCTGTAAACGCGCGGATGAAGAAGGCACTCTCTCCGGAGAACAACCCCTTCAATCCTTGGAACTTAGTATCGGTCCCTACATTGGCACTCGATGCTAAGTAAGATCCGCCTTGGATGAAGAAGTTACGACCTGGTACGAGGTCAGTAGACATGATGTCACCAGGGCCACCCGGTGCCAGCATTACCCATCCACCAGCTGCACCTCCAGTGAAGGTGTTGAGCCAGAATGACTCACCACCAACCATACTCTTCATCAGTCCCTTGAAGAATCCACCAGACATTCCGGTCTGGACATCGACTCCCGACTGAGAGACCATCGCTCCCGGCTCGGCCTTGATTGCCTCTCCGGCTCCTAGTTGTATGGTCAATAGCGAATAACTTGGGCTGTACTCAATATG
>CAXFCF010000008.1:0-13811 GCA_964000875.1 uncultured Candidatus Poseidoniales archaeon | reverse complement strand
TTGATGCCCCCAGACGCCACTGACAGCATGGAAGCCGCAGAGATTGTTCTACTACATCCTGTCAAAGCAGGAAATCACGACATAGTAGTGGTCATTGATCCGGACAACCAGATTGTCGAGTCGAGCGAGCGAGACAACCTCCATGAGATAGATGGTGGACTGAAGTCTAGTAACGGTTGGATTGACCAAGCTACCGACACGATTGGGGCATGGAGCGTTCCTGCTATCATCATCTTGCTAACCATCTCTTTGATGGCCGTTGCAGGATTTGTGATGTACAGTCGCCGCAAGGAAGCCAATGCTCGTGTTGCAGAGCAAAGCAGCTTGATTGCTGTTGATGGCTTGTTCTGATTGAACCGGTATTTCACTAGTAACGCGATACCCAGAGAGCGAGAGCAAGAGCGTTGAACTTTCAAGTGTCAAGGTTTTGGTGAGTCACGATGAGCGGTTTTCCAACTTGGTTGAAAGCACTCCTAACCATAGGGGTTGTCAGTTTCCTCATTGGCGCTGCAGGATTACTTACTACAATGCCAGACATCAACGAGAATCTTCGTCCAGATGAGGCTTATCATAAGGAGATTGAACCACATACGAAAGTTACAGTGCAATTAGACGGCCTCAACCTTTACCCACTCTATCAAAATGTAACTGAAACTGGTTCGCTTGATGGCACTGTTGTCATAACTTCTAATGGAGAGGAGTTGGAAATGAATCGCCCGTCGGTTCTTGCAGGAGTGGGTCCACTTGAATTTCAAGATGGTTCTAAGTTCACACCTCTAGGTTATTTCCAACCAAGTGAACCTATTGAAGTCACAATTGATTCTGATTCCAACCGTTCCATCTACCTACTTGATCAGAATGAAGTCAATGAAGCTGCATTTTTTGGAACTAATATCCTCCTTTACTGTGGCTTGACCATATTAGGATCATGCTTACTACCACTAGGGTTGATTCTCGTCTTCCGCAGACGTAAGTCATCAAATCAGGTTGGTGGAGTTACTATCCAATCACCCGATGGCCGCCAAGTCGAATTGTCGATGTCGACTCCTCCAGATAAAGGAGGGGCAGTTCTAACCACCGATCAAGTATACGCTCTTGCACGATTGCAAGAGAAGGCGGGACCTGATGGAACAGTCAATGTATCAGTTAGAATTCCAGTAGCGAATGATAAACAGAGAGTCCCCCCTCCATTCAAAGATAGGCCGGATGAACAAGGTCATCCTAGCAAAGAACCAACAAAGATTACATCCAAAGAACCTGAATTAGTTATCACTAAGAAAAACACTCAGAAAAATGACGAAAAACCCACCTCCAAAGATTGGCGCGAGTGGGATGATGGTTGACTATTCCTCAATATCTTCACTTTTTGCGCGAGCTGATTCAATTGCCCCTTCCGGCATGAAGAATAAGTCAGGAACTTGATTATCGAAGGTAGTATCCCAAAACTTCTGTGATCGTGCCCAAATTTCCTGTTTAGAACACCATGCCAACCACTCATCGACCCAGTCACATGTTTCCTGTACCTTTTCATCTTCACCAGCACTTTCCCTTAGTACTCGGTTTAGCATTCCGACGATGACAGTATTGGCAGGGATTAGAGCATAGGTACCAAACGGATTTCGTTCGGTGTCTACAGTTCTTTGCTCCTTCCAAAGACCGAGAACTTGGTCATAGACTAATCCAACTAATAGCACTGCTAATATGACAAAAACGGCAATGAGCATCATTCCCCAGTAAGTGGCTGGTAGACCGAATAGCGATTCTGAGAAACATGCATCTCCATCACAATTAGATTGGAACCTCCAGGAGACATACGGCCAAATCAACAAGGTGAGTGTGGTACACCAGAAACCCATCGAGATGAATGTCTGCGACTGTTGTAGGCGCCAGTATTGACGCATTGCCCACTTCCGCATCATCGAACCGACTCCACCACCCACCCTCTTTGACGATTGCGTGTTCAGGTCGTAATATCTTCCAATTTATCACACTCATTTCTTCCGCGGTGCTCAAGTGTTAGAGGTATAGTGGATAGTTGGGAGCAATGGTAGCGACACGAGCGGTTCTCGTCGGCCTGGGGCACCGCACTGCATGCTATGCATCATACGCAAACCAATCTGATGATGAGTTGAAGATAGTTGCAATAGCTGATCCAGACCCTGTTAGACGTAAAGCCTTCCAAGACAAGTGGGAATTACCTATCGATGCTTGCTTTGAGGATGCCGAATCGCTAGCTAAAGCAGCTCCCGTTGCAGAGGTTGCAATCAATGGTACGATGGATGAAATTCATGTGGATACAACAATTCCCTTATTGGAAGCAGGATATCATGTATTGTTAGAGAAACCCATTGCTCCGAACAAAGAGGAACTCAAACGATTATCAGATGCCGTGGATAGAACTGGTAAACGAGTTATGATTTGTCATGTATTGAGGTATGCTCCATTCTACATTGAAATCAAGCGATTGGTTGAATCAGGTAGACTAGGTGAATTGACTCACATTCATACTACTGAAAATGTGTCCTACCACCACACCGTTGTAGCATTTGTTCGTGGTAAGTGGAATAGGAGAGAGGTCAACCCCATCATGCTTGCAAAGTGTTGCCATGATCTTGACTTACTATGTTGGTTCAACAGCGGCATCCCACCAACAGCAGTTGCATCATTTGGTGGTCGTCATATATTCACCACTGAAAACAAACCCACTACTGCCAGTTCGAACTGCTTTGATTGTGAAATAGAGGTAGATTGCTTATACTCAGCTAAGAAGCACTACATCGATAACAATTGGTGGCCATTCTACGCATTGGCAGGAAATACAGCCTATGATAGTGGACAGCATTTGGATCCATCCGATAAGTCTGATTATGTCAAAGGCAACGAATATGGTAGATGTGTATGGGATTGTGACAATGATGTCGTTGATAGACAATCAGTAATCGTTGAGTTCGCTGATGGTGTAGTAGCTACACATGACCTTGTTACCAATGTTGCTAGAGGAACCAGAACTATTCAGTTAGTGGGAACTTTGGGTGAGATAGAGGGTGATATGTCAGAAGGTAAGTTCACTCTTAGAGAACCCAACCCATCCAGTCCAGATGGATACACAGAGGAATTTTTCGATGTTGGTGTGGAAGGTGATTTACATGGTGGCGGTGATCTTCGTTTAGTAGCTGACTTCCTTGCGTTAGTAAGGGGTGATTCTCCATCACTATCTTCCACTACTTTAGAGGATTCTTTAAACAGCCACTTTCTTGCCTACGCAGCAGATGAATCGATGAACAAAGGCACGGTCATAAGATTAGATTCATAGCGCGGCAATCCCAAGTTGGGTTTTTACGCCACCGGCTATTACACAACTCCGAGTTGAGTAGTTTGGTCGACTTCGACACGGCGATGACGATACTTGAAAACAAGGCTCGTAGGCAAATTCTCGAGATGCTTGTTAGAGAGCCACATTACCCCTTGCAACTTTCCCATCACCTTGAAATCAGCCAACAAGCGGTCATGAAACACCTCAAAATTCTCGAAGACGCAGGTTTTGTTCAGTCCGAGAAGGTCAAGTCTGACAAAGGCGGTCCGCCGAAGAAAATCTATTCTGTTCAGCAATCCTTCAGCCTTCGCCTCGATCTTGGTCCAGACATGTTCCGCTCCCAACACCGCACTCTACCCCCTGGTGGCCCAGCGAGGCTATCTGGTAAGTTACCTCGACAAGCAGTCGGCATCGCCGAGAGAGTAGGGGGGCGCAGAAAAGTCACACTTTCTGAAGCAGTTGAACTCGTTGATAGTTTACAGTCATGCATAGAGGAACTGGATGCAGAAAGAGACGCATTACTTGCTTTACATCAACAGGTAATGAGTCGCGCATCTAACGCTGTAGACGAACACTTCGATGACTATGCACAACGTAGCCTAGTCCATACAATGTTGGAACGTCCAAGTAGACCGGTAGATCTCGACGCATGGAGTGAGAGTCTTAGACTGGAAGCGATGCACGCTGAGGATGTTATGGAAGAGGTTAGGGAGCGAATGATGATACACATAGCCGAGGCAAACAAAGGTGTTATTGTTGCAGGAAAACCGAAACAATTGCCATGGTGGGCAGCACTGGACGAGAATATTTCACGTCAGACCTAGTTGCGCTAACTTCTCTGGTAAGTATGTGTCAGTAACGAAGTCGAGACCATACTTTGCCAATGACTGCTGCTCAGCCTTTTTGCCAATATCTAACATCATATTGATTTGATCTTGCCACCAACCGTCTGCAAATCTTGGGTCCGATAGTTCTGCGTTCAATGCCTCTATATCCTTCGATGACAAGTCGTCTGAAGGAAGGTCGTACGCGAGTATATCGTCAGCGGTGATTCCGAGATATGTAGAGGATGGAGTTGCTAAGTATTCAGAGATGTGTGCGGTTTTGATTGCACCATAGGCTATCGATGCGAAGATTCTGAATGACCATGGGTCACCGTCGAGGAAGACCACGACAGGCAGATTGCATTCTTCATTCATTCTCTTGAGTATCCGGCGTGTTGATCTCGCAGGTTGACCCTTAAGATGAACCAAAGCAGCTCCAAAATCCTCGTCGAAACCATTCTCAACTAATCTGTCGAACATACCACCAGTCTCGATAGCCATCACGAAGTTGACATCACTCTCCACCAGTTCGAGTTTTTCTGATTCCACATTGTAAGGTACACCATAACCAGAGTCACCTACATCATCACGGCAGTTTATTTTCATCCAATCGCCACGCCTATTCTTCTCGTTAAGGGTGATGTTACCAATGATTCTCGCCCCGTCTTCTTCAGGACGCAATTTGAAATCCTCACGCAAACATTTAGTCACTATTTCCAAATCTTCTGCGAGGTTGTTACTCTCGTTCTGGCTACCGAACTTGCCGTTACCCCAACTCTCAGAAATGTAGTACATTTCTCTCAGAGTGGAAGATTTTTGGTTGTCAATCATTTCCTCTATGAACTCAATTATGTGAAGAGCTCGCAATAGTTGGTTGGCAGATTTGAGCGAAGTTGCATCACGCACGGATCTCTTTTTCCCATACTTGTAGACACCCAGTCGTTTGTCGAACTCGATGTTACCCTTGGTTCTGACAGGTAGTGTCATAGTTGGCGCAAAACCCTTCAACATCTTGTCATGCATCTCTATTGCGACATCTTGTAGAGCTGCCACCACCTCTTCATTCGATCTTGTAGCTCCCATCATTCATCACCCCATTCACTGTCAAACAAACTAGTCTGCTTCGATTCCCTACCTTCAACCAAATCTGGAACATCAATATCATCCGATAGTTCGAATTCGTCACTCCTCATTCCATTATTGTCCTCGGATTTGGATTCTACATAATCAGATTCTTCGTATTCATTGTTAGTAGATATAGCAGATTCATCCAACTCTTCTTCCCTCATAGCATCGAGAACTTTCTCGTCAAGAACAGTGGCTCCGATAATCTCACCTGAGCCGCGGAAGAATACTTCAAACTCAGTCCAATCCCCCTTAGTTAGACCCTTTAGGTCGAAGGATATGGTCACCGAATTACCTGGTTCAATAGAAGCCAACTTCCACTTTCTCAATCCGTTGACTTCTCTCCGCCCCTCATGGCTTTCAATCGATATCTCAACCCCATCTCTCTCTGGCCATGTAGCTAGCAGAGTATACTGTCTTGATCTATTAGTATAATTGTACAAATCTATTGTACAACGAGTTATACTGATGTCACTTAACCATTCACACCTTTCTTCAAGGAACACTGCCTTCATTATACTCGTTATTACTGGTGCTAAGTCCGGTTCCTCGCGGTTAAGTAACGCACTTGACTTCTTACTGATTTCTGGTAGGATTATGTTTACTAGATCGAATTTTTCTCTGGCTTTTGCTCTCTGTTTTGATTTTCTCTTGTGGTTTCTTAGTCCACGACCGACCTCTTGTAAAGCGAGCCGAATCTCGTTAAGCACCTCTTCATTTTCAGCGACGGCTTCCTTTGCCTCACTTGTGAACTGAACATTGGTACTTGCTAAGTGCACTAGAATAGCAGCGGGACCCTTTGGAACACCTCGACCACCAGGGTGTTCTAACCCATACTTCTTCCAATCCACACTTTCTATTGCTTTGGTTAGAAGACAGCCACCTTGCTGATACATCAATGGAACACGATTAGCAAATCGGAGAACTTCTACAGGTCCATCAGAAGGAAGGTCCCCACCGAAGATTAGTCCAACTTCAATTTGGAATGGATTTCCGGCAGCCACAGCAGGCGAGCGAGTAATTGTAGAAACGAATCGCGAATCAATCGCTTTTGAGAGTCCCTTCTTGATTAGTAAGTCTTCAATTGGAGATAGACAATCAGTAGGAGGAGCCATGAGGCGAACTTGTCGGAACGCAGCAAGTAGTGAGTTTGCTTCCTCCGCCTTTATGCTCGTTGGCTTTCGTGCTTCATCAATGCCAGATACGGCAAGAACTTCTTTAGCCGCCCTCATTGGAATGCCGGAAAAATTGTGTCTCAGAAAAGAAGTCATCTTTCGCTCTTCAGACTCTCTTAGGAACCTTTGGAGAGAACCGATTTCAAGACCATGAGGGTGTGGTCGTATTTCTTTGACCGGCCGAGGCAACTTGTCAGCGACGCGAAACCAATTACCTTGGTCTATTACTAAACCATCCTCATCGAATACCCGTAGCGATAAAGACGCGTGGGGGTTGACAATAGAAGTCATTCGTAGATACTGGTGCACACTCTGCTTTCCTCGTTGATACTTTGCCTTCATCTTCGCTTCGATTCTTACACCGTGATTGATCATTTCACCATCTTCGTTGAACCAATGCTCTCGCTTTCTATTGGAAGTAATCGCTTTGTTCTTCTTGGTATCTAAACCTAGATCAAGGTGGACCGCTGTTGATTCACTCTTAACTTTGGAAATGACATGAGAAGGTTTTCCAGTGGTTAACTGGCTGTACATCACAACACCAGTGATTCCGATACCCTGCTGACCCCTAGTTTGCCTGATAGTGTGAAATCTTGATCCGAATAGCAGACTTCCGAAAACCTTGTCAATCGCTTTAGGAGGAATTCCTGGGCCATTGTCTTGAGCTACTAACAGGAGTTGGTCCTTCTTGCCTTTGATCTTGTGAATTTCAATCTTGATTTCTGGGAGCATCTGTGCCTCTTCACATGCGTCAAGGGAATTGTCCACCGCTTCTTTTACGGCAGTTATGATTGACCGCTGAAGTGTATCGAAGCCGAGGAAATGCTTGTTCTTCTCGAAGAATTCGCTTATGCTTGCTTGTTGCATTTTACTTGTTGCTGTTCTAGCCATACGCGTCGCACTCCACGGCATCGGGTCCTCCCTACGCCGGATGCGGAGGGGCCAGCAGGCCGCAAACCGCTCGGGCAACGGGGCGGCATAAAAGCCTCAAGGATGTAACACGGATATATGCGGCTAAACCACACATATTTCACTAAGCGGATTAACTGATAGTAGGGATAATCTCAAACTTCATTGTAGACACTCTAATTTCGTATTCGATTTGCTCTCCCTCGTCGCTGTGTGGGCATCCCGAGTTTCCACCAGTTTCTGCATCCACTTGAATGGACATGAAGTAGTCACCAGGGTGCCCTCCATTCACAGTGAGGTTATCGTGTATATCCTTCTCAGATATATCGGTAAAATTCCAAGCCTCTGTGCCATTACCCATATCATCTCCAATAAGTAAACCAGTTTGCTTTGCCAACCACCCATATCCAGCGAAAAACTCCTGACCTACCATACCCATGCCTAAAAATGCTGGACCATCTTCTTCAACATACGAAAATGAGTAATCATCGTGAATAAATGTCCCAGTAGTAGTATCGGGTACATCTTCACCGGGGTTTGCCAAGCATGATGCCTGCTGAACAGGCCCACTCGGATTAGTAGTCTCATCAGTTTCCTCATAAAACCACCAGAGATTGATTCCGGAAAATTGGAATCCCTCAGAGATATCTATTTCATCCCATGTGTAGAAAATTTGGAGTTCATCTCCATCATTAACATACTCACCATCACTCATGATTACTGTATGCTCCCATTTTATCAGCGCAGTGTAGTTTCCAACTCCGCCCATTGCTGTAACCGCTGTCGATGTTGGTCCTGCTATCAGATATGTTGCTTCGAATGCACCAAATGGAATGATTATCGCCGCAACGACGGCACCAACTTTCTTGCGATCAGGTAGGTCAAATCTTCCAAGAGGTGATGTTTCAGGGCTTCTCAAGTGGTTCATCACAAAGTGAGCGATAAACGCGGCCCCCATTCCTGGAAGTGATGGGAAGATGCCATCTCCACCCGCGAGCCCCAATAGCGACCACAGGATGACGCCAGTGAAGGCGCATACCATCATCACTAGAGAGTGGAAAGTATCAGGTTTGTAACCAGTCCATCTAATGATGAGAAGTGGAACGAAAATTCCACCTAGGCCGTACACAGCTAGTACGACGAGAACGAACACTGAATCCCCACCAGGGATATACAGACCCCCAATTGATATCAAGGTGGCAAATGCTGCTACCACCATAGTCACTATTTTCGTAGTCTTGTGGTCATTCCTCCACTCTGGCTTGATGTCATCAGTAATTGCAGCTGTACAAGCTAGCACCTGGCTGTCTGCTGTAGACATAGTAGCCGCAAAGATCGATGCGAGAATCATCCCAACACCGAAAGCAGGCATAGTTTCCATAGCCAGTGTAGGTAACCCCAACTCTGCATCGAACCCTGAATCTGTGAATAGAACACGACTAGCGAATCCAGCTATGACCATTAGAACGATGAAAGGCGTCTGCCATACGAAGAACCAAACCATCGCTTGTTTTCTGTCACTGTCGGAACCAAGCGTCATTACTCTGGATACTACTTGTGGTTGACCTGCCACACCGAGTCCCCCTAAGAGGAATGCAACCATCCACAAGGAGAATCCGAATCTAAGGTCGGGCGGCAAGAAATTAGTCAGAGCAGGATCCTGAGAATTCAAGCCATCGTGCATACCAACAATTCCCCCAACCTCACCGAGAGCTACCCAGCAGAGGATAATCGAACCAATGACCATGACGCAAGACTGTACGGCATCAGTCCATATTGACGCACGGATACCACCAGCGTAGCAGTAGGCGACAACCAACACGAATCCAATCAATATTCCAACAACTTCTGACCACCCCATCATCACCAGAAGCGCCTTTCCACCAGAAGTAAGTTGAGCTGCTGCGTAAATACTGAGAAAGAGTACAGAGAGGACGGCTGCCAACTTTGCTTCAGGCGCTCCTGCTTTCTCAGCCACAAGAGATGATAGTGAACGAATCCCTCTCTCTTCTCCTTCTTGCTGGATGAATTTATACAACCATGCCCAAGCTACAACTTGTCCCACAGTAGATACAGCACCTAGCCAAATTACAGAGTAACCCATCATGTAGGTGAATCCAATGAATCCGATGAACATGTAACCGGAATTCCATGTACTTACAGCGGACAGCGCTGCAAGCGCGGGATGCATTCCTCTTCCTGCAACCAGATAGTCATCAGTAGTATCTTCCTTTACGAGCATTGATGCCATTCCCACGCCAGCGAATATGGTCATGAAGAATAGGAAGGAGAGGATCAACACGACTTCCATGTTTTCACCTCAATCAAACATCTCTGGATTCCAAGCCGAGATTTTTCCTGTGAATGCGGAAGCCATTACTGTGAGAGGGCTCGCGAGATAGAGTTTACCTGGGCCAGAACGACCTTGGAAATTACGATTAATTGCGCTGATAGTTACCTGTTCCGAATCACTAGAAACACCAGGACCTGCACCGATACAGGCACCACACCCCGGGTCAATTAATTTGATTCCAACCTCTTCAAACAATTTATCCCAACCATTTCCAGCGGCGAATTCCTTGACTGATTTACTTCCATATTGGATGAAACATTCAACTCCATCAGGGATAGTTTTCCCCGCATCAACTGCGGCTTGTACAACCATTGCATAGTATGTGAAATCATCCTCCTTTCCAGCGGTGCAAGACCCCGCGTATGCGATGTCGATGATTACTTCACCCAATTCCGATACAAGAGCCCCGTTTGTGGGGTCTGAAGGAATCCCCTTGTCAGGGTCGCCAGGATGTGCAACCATTGGTTTGATTGAATCGAGGTTGATGACATGTATACCTCCATCATAGACAGCACCTTCATCAGGTAACACGAACGAGGATCGAATATCTTCTTCGTTTAAATCCCCTCGTCGTTCCAACAACCATTCGATAGTTGATTCATCTGGTTCACAGATACCTGTCTTCGCACTACATTCAGTCGCCATGTTACACAATGTAGCTCGTTCATCCATAGACAGGCTTGCAAGTCCTGGACCTCCGAATTCCATAGATCGATCCAATGTTTGTGAGTCAGCAGCATAGTGCCATAGAATATGGAGGATGACATCTTTTGCTGTACATCCCGGATCTAATTCCCCAACCAATTCAAACCGGATACTTTCAGGTACCTTGACGAAAGAGAATTGATTGTGTGCTAGGTTAGCATACTCAGTGGAGCCGACACCATAGGTCAACGCATTGGAAGCTCCACCCATGCAAGTATGTGAATCAGTAGCTTGAATGAAGTCCCCCACATCAATAAACTCTTCACGCGCAACTTGGTGACATATACCAGGGCTGACACCCCCCACAGCAGAGTAGTCACGAACC
The DNA here is from genome assembly GCA_964000875.1 of uncultured Candidatus Poseidoniales archaeon. Classification (GTDB taxonomy): domain Archaea; phylum Thermoplasmatota; class Poseidoniia; order Poseidoniales; family Thalassarchaeaceae; genus MGIIb-Q1. Next base: position 3,082 of record CAXFCF010000008.1, on the reverse strand, counting down.
CCGGTGTGTTGCTGGAATGTAACTTGTAAATCACGTAACCGCTGTATCTTATCAGCGAACTTCCCGAATCTCGGTACACCTGTGGCATAGAGTAGGTGGTCTTCAAAGACGGCATACTTTGAGGGATCGGGTAGAGTGTAGTCATCTCCATATTCTAAACTCAAGAACTCATGAACTTGGGCGGTCGTAAATTCGTGAGAATATCCACCGTCTACTTGGGCTAGCACTGCGTCTCCCGGTTTGACGTATGCTTTCGCCCCATTTGTACCGAGAAGTTTCTCTGCAATCATTTTCTCAGCCATAGTCATAGGTCGGTGAACTGTGCTTGGTTCAGGTAATTTGATTTCACCCTCATCTAATCGTTTAGCGAAGGGAAACAAACCACCATTTTCGATTATTAGTTTGGTTACCGGGTCATACTTATCAGTGAACTCAGAGAGTGATATTGACTCACCATCTTGGAGCCGCATCAACATAGAGTGGTCACCCATCAGTTGACCAAGGTTGATGTTGTTGCGTTCATGAATAGGGGCAAACGAAGCGGCGATGACTATTCTAATTCCAGACCATCGCTCCGCTTGTGCAGCAGTCTCTCGGCTACTACCTGTTCCCTTCCTATGCCCCGAAACTATGACTTCGAATTCGCCATCAATCAAAGCTCTCTCACCAAAAACACGAGCACCATCTTGGATGAGTCCGGCGTAGGCGTTCTCGGCTATGGCACCAGGGTCATGGTCGAAGCATACCCAAGCCGGAGTCATGACATCAGTGTTGATGTCATCAAGAAGGTCGTCAACAGTCAAATCCTCCATTCTTAGATTGAGCCCTTCGTAGAGTTGTTTCTTGATGAGATCCAAATCCTTAGTCAAGAACAAGATTCTTTTCCCCTGAGTCAGGTTGATTTCTGAAGGAGGCCAATTACCTTCCATGTCAATCCCCTGCCCGAAGGGCAGGGTTGGCGAAGAACTCGCTCTATATCACCATTCTCGATGTTGTGTAGAGTCTCCATAAACAGCGAAAAACAAGCACAAAGATTCAAATAGGGTAATCAGAGCCCCGCTTATACCTTTCTCCCCTATTCTATACACGCGGGGATTGGATATACAGAGGTAAATCATATGGCAAGAGAACCAACACAAGTGGAAGATATCGTCAAGTGCCCAGAGTGTAACAGTAGAAGCTTGGAACATGATCAGACAAGGGGAGAGACCCTATGTCAGGACTGTGGTCTTGTCATAGAGGATAATGTCATTGACCAAGGTGCTGAGTGGCGAGTCTTCAGCCCGGAGCAAGGCGATCAGCGAGCTCGTACAGGTGCACCAATGACTGTAATGCTTCACGATAAAGGGTTGTCAACAGATATTGATTGGCAGAACAAGGATTACTCTGGCAAGACCATCAACAGTCGATTCAGATCACAGTTCTATCGAATGAGGAAGTGGCAGAAGAGGAGCCGTGTATCAAACGCGACCGAACGAAACCTCGCTATGGCATTGGCTGAATTGGATAGGATGGCAAGTCGCTTAGAGTTGCCGAAGTCAGTGCGTGAAGCCGCCGCTGTGAACTACAAGAAAGCAGTCGAGAAGAGACTCATCCGCGGTCGCTCTATCGAAGGTGTTGCGGCAGCATCACTGTATGCAGCCTGTCGCCAGTGTGGCGTCCCTAGGACTCTAGACGAGATTGGCCAGGCAAGTAGAACTGGTCGCAAGGAGATTGGTAGGACATATCGATTCATGGTTAGAGAACTCAAGATGAAAATCATGCCTACTGGGCCTGAAGATTACATATCTCGATTTTGCTCTGGTCTCGGATTAGATGCAGAGGTAGAGGCAAAGGCATACGAGTTAATCAAGGCCGCACAGGAGAAGGAACTGACTAGCGGTCGTGGACCGACTGGAATCGCAGCTTCGATAATCTACATCGCTAGTGTTCTGTGTGGTAAGCGCAGAACTCAAAGAGAGGTTGCAGAGGTCGCAGGTGTAACAGAGGTCACTATTAGAAACCGCTACAAAGAACTCATCCAAAACCTCAACATCGAACTTGACATCTGAGTTTTTAGTACCACTACAACAATTATTGCGATACTTACTACAGAGAACTCATCACCCGTGGGTTTGATTCGTCGCCACCTGTTCCATGATTCATGGAAGCGCCAGCGACTACAGCATCTCGCCTTCTCCTCGCCGCAGGCTTTGCGCTCTTACTTGCAACTGGTTTTGCTCTTGTCGATGGCCGTTTACCTCCTGCTGAATGCCTTGAGTTAGAGGGTTGTGTGAGTAGTGGTTTCGAAGGTTGGTTAGTTCCTGCAGCTGGTGTATTATGTTTGATAGCAGGGTACTCATTGCAAAAGGGAGTGGGTAGTTCACTACACTCTCTATTCCCTAAGGAAACAGCCGATGAGCAATTGCAAATTGCTCTATCCGAATCTAATGAAGCGAGTGATGAGGATCTACTTTCTGATGCTTGGGCGAAGCTCGAGGAAGGTTTGTTGACCGATAAAGTGGAGGAGGAGTAACTTTCCTTCTATGCGAAACATTGACCCTGTGAGCCAAGGTCCCGATGATGAGTGCTAGTATGAGTGAGATACCCGACGACCTGTTCTATACCGAAGACCACGAGTGGTTGAGAATAGATGGTAACATGGCCATTGTAGGAATCACCGACCACGCCCAAGATGCATTAACTGACATAGTATATGTCGAACTTCCAGAGGTTGGTTCGTCATTTGCGGCTGGTGAGGAGTTCGCTAGTGTGGAATCAGTCAAGAGTGTCAGTGGAATATACATCCCGGTCGATGGTGAGGTAGTAGAAGCTAACGAAGAGTTAGAAGATGCTCCTGAATTAATCAACTCCGATCCCTACGGCGAGGGTTGGATCGCCAAGATATCTCTCGCTGATGGTTGGTCACAGGAAACACTGTTGGATGCTGCCGGTTACCAAAGCGTGATCGGAGCGTGATTTATTTTGGGCACCGGATTCGGTGCTAAGTCGTTGACTATCTATGTAGATGGCTCGTGCATGGATAACCAGAATGTGACTTCAGAAACTCCAGCTGGGTGGGGTATGACTGTAGTCACTAATT
>CAXFCF010000007.1:0-14238 GCA_964000875.1 uncultured Candidatus Poseidoniales archaeon | reverse complement strand
TCCCAGTGATGCGAAAGCGCGAGATATCGAGGCTGCTACCCTGAAGACCGTGAGGGGAACCGTCCAAGCGGACATCCTGAAGGAGGACCAGGCGCAGAACACCTGCATCTTCTCAACAGACTTCAGCCTCAAACTCATGGGTGATGTACAGCAATTCTACATCGACAAGGAAGTACGTAACCACTACTCTGTCAGCATCTCAGGTTACCACATCGCAGAGGCTGGCGCCAACCCCATCACCCAACTCGCATTCACCCTCGCAAATGGTTTCACCTATGTCGAATACTACCGCTCACGAGGAATGGACATCGATGGATTCGCCCCGAACCTCTCGTTCTTCTTCTCCAACGGGATGGATCCTGAGTACACTGTCATCGGAAGGGTTGCCCGTAGAATCTGGTCGGTAGCGATGCGAGACATGTACGATGGTAACGAGCGCTCTCAGAAGCTGAAGTATCACATCCAAACCAGTGGACGATCACTGCACGCACAGGAGATTGATTTCAACGACATCCGAACCACACTCCAAGCTCTTCTGGCAATCCAAGACAACGCCAACTCATTGCATACCAATGCCTATGATGAAGCGATTACCACTCCAACCGCTGAGTCAGTCAGGAGAGCTCTAGCTATCCAGATGATAAACAACAAAGAGTTCGGATGGAACAAGTGCGAAAACCCGCTTCAAGGGTCGTTCCTCATAGAGGAATTGACTGACATGGTCGAAGAGGCTGTGCTCACCGAGTTCGAAAGAATCAGTGAGCGCGGTGGGGTTCTCGGTTCGATGGAAATGATGTACCAACGCTCAAAGATTCAGGACGAATCAATGCATTACGAGCACCTCAAACACTCAGGTGAATTGCCGATAATTGGCGTAAACACCTTCCAAAACCCTGAGGCAGAAGCGTATGACGAATCAGCGGCAGACTCGTTTGACATGGAACTCAGCCGAGCTACTCCGGAGGAGAAGGCGGGCTGCCTGGGGCGACTGAAGGAGTTCCACGAAACGCACTCCAATGAGGTAGAACCCGCACTAGAGCGACTACAGGAGGTCGCTCGAACTGGTGGTAATGTATTCACTGAACTGATGCAGACCGTCAAGGTAGCCTCCCTCGGACAAATAACAGAAGCTCTGTTCGAGGTTGGCGGCCAGTATCGCCGTAACATGTGAGAGTGGACAAATGGGGGACCTACGAGTCTTACTCGGTAGTGGGGGGATACGAGGAAAGGAGAGACTGGACACCTACCATGAGGAGGTCGGCCGTTGCTTCGAAGAATGTGAAACCGTATTGTTCGTACCTTTTGCTGGAGCTAACCACGATAGGAAGACCGAACGTATGGCGCAGTTCACTTCACCAGCGGGTGTTGAATTAATCGGAATTCACACCTTCGAGAACCCTGTGGAAGCGGTTGAGTCAGCTGATGGGGTCTATGTCGGGGGAGGAAACACATTCCTTCTGACCAGAGACCTGCATCGCCTCGATCTAATCGAACCAATTCGTTCACTTGCCCTCGGAGGAACGCCATACATGGGAGTAAGTGCCGGTGCCAATGTGGCTGGACCGACAATGCAGACGACCAACGACATGCCAATTGTAGAGCCTATATCGTTCTCGACTTTCGACATCGTTCCTTTCCAAATCAACCCACACTACTTCTCCGGCTCAACTTTCAGATTAACTGACGGCGATATCAAGGAGCATTACGGGGAGACTAGGGAGGATCGTTTGAACGAGTTTCACGAGCAGAACGGGACACCAGTTTTGGGATTGTGGGAAGGTGCTTACCTACGCTGGGATGGTCATACTGGACTCCTGACTGGCAACGACGCTACGATACACAAGCCGGACGATGACCCATTGGTAGTATGCCCAGGAACTAAGTTGACGGGTGATCTAAAGCCAATCGAATGAACATCACCAAAACATCATTTCCACAATGGCCAGCAAGAACATATTGATGATGAAAGCAGGGATTGCCCCCACTATCATCCCAGTACCTTCGTTGGATTTACCTCCTTGGAAAGATGATACTACCTTTCTAATCCAGAGGGCAAACATAACCAAACCCATGATGCCAGACAAACAAGGCATGAAATCTTCAACGAACTCAGAGTTACTCCTTGGCTCGTATTCGAAGTAGAGTTCATCTGGAGCTGAGGTCCCATTGGGTAAGATGAACTCGCCGAATCCACTTTCATAATCCAAAGTACCTACCTCTATATCCTCCCAAACATAATACGACATGGTGGGACAGTTGGGTAGTTGACCGTAATATTGGTACTCAGGATAGTAGTGATGATCATTGTAGTAACCTTGACGCGCCCAATTACTCATGTAGTTTCCATCAGGGAAGGTGAGCGGTACATGGCATTCTCCGACTTGTGACATGTTGGCTTCAAACTCCAAGGGGGTTAGATTTCCATCGAAGGTCTGTACACCCAATGACATCCTGTTGTTCCATCTGTAGCCAAGTGCGGGTCCAACCTCATCACCTGGTTGAGAAACGGATGTTGGATAGACGATGAGAGTACCATTGGCAGTGTCTGAGCCGTCCCCTGGAATCCAGCGAGCTGATTCAAATTGGTTTTCCATAATCAACTTCCCAACATTGCTACCTGAGCACATATCGTGCCCGTAGAAGCGATCAACATCCCCGTAACGTCCATCGTCCCAACTCAACGAGCAGTCGTGTATAGGAGCACTAGAGAGCTGAAAAGATCCGTATTCGCCACCTGCATTCCACTCAACTTCCACGGGTTCGTCAACCCAGTAATAACCGCCTCCTGAGGTCATCATGAGTGAACCAGGAATGCCCATGATGATGAATCCAAACAACATCGACCACATGGCACCCTTGAGCCACGAATCCTTCACTTTGGTTTGCATCTGAGATTGCCATATCCCTGAGTCGAGGGTGCTGACACTTCCGGTAAGGGTCGTGCCTGAACTGGGTTTAGCAGTCTGTGGCATCTGTTGCTGCACATCAGTGCTGAGGCTCAAGCCATCTGCACTGCCCAAAACGAGAGGGCCTGTTGGTTCGGCCGGAACTGTATCCGATGTCGGAGAACCCCCCCACGGTGAGGAAGTATCCCTCCCCGGTTGCTCCATATGAAACCCTACATGTGCACTGAGTTATCACGATTGGTGAGAGAGTCACTCTTCATCGGCCATGATAAACCTGTCATAGACGACTGCGCAGAGGCAGGCTCCGATGATGGGACCAACCCAGTACATCCAAGCCTCAGCCATTAATCCCTCAAATACAGCCGTTCCGAGATGTCGTGCAGGATTCATTGCAGCACCAGTCAATGGGCCACCCATCAGAATATCTGCAGTAACCATGAGACCAATTCCCCATCCGCCGATAGCGGGTGCTCTGGAGTCCACCGCAGTTCCCATGATAGAGAACATCAGGAGGAAGGTCAAGACTACCTCAATCAGAATGACATGTGAAGTTGCTAAGGCAGCCCCTTCAATCACTCCTGGAGTAGGAGTGCCACCGAAGTTGTCAGCTCCGAATACAGAGAACAGAATGCCGCCCGCAATCACACCACCGATCAGTTGAGCAACTATGTAGAGTCCTGCAGTCGTCTGATCGATTCTCTTGGTTAGAAGGAAAGCTAGAGTGACTGCAGGATTGAAGTGAGCGCCTGAGACATTCATCACCGCGCTTACCGCTATTGCTAGAGTGATTCCATGTGCCAACGCGACAATCAACAGCGATGGAGTCTCTCCACCCAGACCTCCGACTATAATCGACCCTGCTCCAATAAATGTGAGGGCGAAAACACCCAATGCTTCTGCTACCAGTTTGCTTTCCAACTTGGCTTCTGACATACGACTCCACCTATGACCTCAAGCCCGATGAGGTAGTCTTAGATGGTTGCGCAGGTTCTGTACGAATATGCTTCGAAACAAAAAAAGGGGCACGAAGTGGAGCTTAAGCCCCACTCCGTGCCGTTGGCAATCTTTGTGTTGGCAAAGTAGGCTATGCCTACTCTTCTTCGCCGAGAACCTTCTCGCCGAACATCAGTGCCAAGTAAGCACCGATACCAGACAGGATCATACCGCCGAAGACGCCGAGTATGTTGTCTCCTGTCCATGCAGAGTCGACGAGCATGCCGCCGACATCTCCTGCGCCAGAGATAGTTGCGCCACCGGCTGCAACCATCCATGCTAGGATACCGACTTCCCAGCCGCCACCCTTGCGCTCGTATACCATCATCAGCAGGAATCCTGCGAAGATGGAGGCCACTGCTCCAGTTGGTGCCAATTCAGCGACGCCAGCCCAGGTCATCTCGCCAGTAGCACTTGTCTGCCACCATACGAAGGTGTACGCGAGTACACCACCCAGTATCTGCATGAGGAAGTCTAAGGCGCCTTCCTCTGCGCTGTCTCGGCCTGTGGCCATCTTTGCCAAGGTGAACATAGGCAAAATCGTCCCACCCATTGCGATCATGAAGATCGCGAGGACAAGACCAGTAGCCATTGCTCCACCACTAATGGCGAAGAAGACTACAGCCAAGCTGCCCACCAATTCTGTCAACATTCTTTTTGTATCCATTTCGAACACTCCATTTCTTTCTTTATCGCTCTTGGCGATTATGATCCTGTGAATTGGTCGACTTATAATAGGTCCCTATGGTGAACTCCATTTTTCTTGCATTTTCGCACAAAATCGAAACTGCCGGTGTGTCTATTACAATCAAGTGTGCCCAACTACACCACTTACTTATGGCGGTACTTCCCACCATTGAAAATCAAAATTTATCATGACCTTTGGCAACGAGAGCAGTAGAATGTCGATCTACCCCCTTGAACAATCCTACGAATCGTACCTGTGCACACTTTGCCGAGGCAAGGTTCACCTTCCCGACCATAGACTTGGAACGAATGAGCGAAATACCCTAGGTCGCCATCTACGGAAGCGAAATCGGATATGGTCGAGCCCCCCGCCTCTATCGCCTCTACCAGAACCTGCCGTATCTCATCAGCAATTCTGGAAAGGCTAACTCGGGGTATGCCATCCTTACGTACCAACTCACCCGCTAAGGTGTTCGGGGATACACCTGACCTATGGAGGATCTCACACACATAGATGTTACCAAGCCCCACTACGAGACGCTGATCGAGTAACGCCGTCTTGATGGGCGACCTTCTTCCTCTGAGAGCGGACGCTAAAGCTAGGGCGTCGAATTCGTCAGACAACGGCTCTAGGCCAAGGTGACCCAGCAGCGAGTGTTCATCCTCAGCCCCCGGAGAGATGATATCCATGATACCGAATCTTCTGGGGTCGTTGTACACTGCCACCTTCCCTGAAGCAGTATGTATCACAACATGGTCATGTTTGATTTGTCCTGGCACCTCGTCTATCGAGTTGTAAAGGGTGAACTTGCCCGTCATCCCTAGGTGAATCAACCAAATCGAACCTGCGTCGAGCCGAACCAAGAGATACTTCGCCCTCCGATCAATTCCAATCACAGTTCTTCCTTCCAATGCGGTAGCCATTCCATCTGGGAACGGAAAACGGAGACCTTCTCTGTTCAGTTCTACCTTCGATATCCTCTCACCATGCAGGTGTCGTGAAAGCCCATTCCTGACGGTCTCGACCTCAGGTAGTTCAGGCATGACCAATCACGCGTGCGCGAGAGGCAAAGAGATTGCGAGAGCGTTTGTTGCTCATTCCTTGACCAAATGTTCCAAGTCCTGTTGGAACATCGACGGATCCCAATCGGTACCGAGCCACACAGTACGTATCTGGTGATCTCGATCAATCATGTATGTAGGCAATACATGGTCGATTAGGTACTTCCTTTCATCCCCTGTCTCGACCATCTTCAGGTCGACCAAATAGTCACCCCACACGCCTTCAAGGTCTGGATATGTCCTGTTCTCGTCCCCGGCGTCGGGACTGGTCAAGTGAGGCCAGCCTGATGACTTATTCTCGGCAAAAGAGGCGGCTACTGCAGGAGTGTCACGCCAAGGGTCGACAGTCACAGAAACAACTGACACCTGAGACGCATTCTGCTCACCCATCTGATCGAGCACGAACTTGATGTTCAATGACGAAGTGATGCAGATATCGGGACAGTTGGCGAAGAAGAAAGACAAGACGGTGACATTTCCTTTGGTCGATGAGAGCGAGAATTCATCTCCATTCTGGTCTATGAGAGTGAAGTCTGGAGCCTTCCCCGTAACCATCGGCTCCCCACCGTTGAACTCGTAGTCTGAACCCGAGGTGCACCCCGGGATTAGCATGGTGATGGATAGGATGAGTGCCAGAAGTGTACGCCTCACATGCTTCCCCCTAACCTCGGTGAAGCCTTCCCGTGGAAAAGGTGGCGTTCCACCAGAAGAATCGGAGATGATTCTCAGACCCCCCAGTCAGTTGGCGCTACTGCATGGATGAGGGCATGTTTCTCCTCCCATCCGGTCAGTCGAATCGTTTCCTTGACCTCAAGACCCGCCGCTTCTATCCTTTCCTCCGCGTGGCGATAGTGGCTCTCAGCATCTCCTCCACCGCGCTCGGATTCGGACTTCAAAGATAGCAAAGCAGTGCCACCTGGTGCTAAATATGCTTGCAGAGCCTTGAGGAAGAAGTCTACTTGACCCGCTTGTGAGACATCTTGGAAAATCCATGATACCTTCGAAGTCAACCATGGAGAAAGTGAGAATGTATCCCTAGCATCTGCCATGACGGGTATCAATCCTGGCCTCTTGGCAGCGAGGCGAATCAATTCTCTTACACAACGAGGAGACACATCTACGGCGACTATCGAACCACCTTCTGTCCCGTTCTGGCCGCATAGGTGGTCATAGAGGTGTGATACAGTGGTTCCATGGCCTGCTCCAAGGTAGAGTGTGTTCGACCCGGCGGAAGGAAGGAGTTCGGTTGCATCGCCCTTACAGCGCAGCAATCCCGCACCCAACTTGGGGTGGCGGGGAGACCAATTGCGCCACTCCTTACCTGAGAACTTGCGTAGGGATTCCCCCCTCACCCTCTTACCAGGTACCGCATTGAGGCTCCAAAGAGCTCGACCCTTGGATTGAATTCTTTCTGAGATTCGGCGATGGCCTCTAGCACCCTTGGGCATTCTTTCACCTACCAGCGGGTTGCGGATGTCTCTTCCTGATTTCATCGACCTTCGCTTCGACCTCCGCCACCTGTTCGGCTGTCCAAGGCGTCCCGCCATATGCATCAATTCTGGCACAGATCGATACCTTCCCCGCCAATGTCCTAGCTATCTTACCTCTTACCCACCTAGGGGATCTTGAAATCCAGGGGTGCTGGAAGATATGGCCATGCTTGGGAACTGGTATCCCATCGCGTAGATGGAGGAAGAAGCTTGACTCAGCACCTAGAACCTGCACAGTTCCAGAAGGGAGCCTCGCGAGGCGTGCGAGCCCATGCGCCTCAGTACACATCCTAGCAGCCAGAAGTGGACCTATCAGAGCCGAGGTCGAGGGGAGATGTTCAGTGGCAAGTACCCTCGTGGCGTTTTCCAACGAAGCGAGCCTCGATTCCACTTCAGTTACTCCGAGAGCCCAGGAATGGAGGGCTTTCCACTCGCCCTCAGAAATACCAGCCTCTGCAAGATTAGCACCCAGTTTAGAGGCGGCGTCATCGGGAGATGCGGATTTGGCGATAGCAGCGGGAATCCTCGACCTCTCGGAATCGAGATCGAGAGTCGGAAGGAACAGACCCGCCCATTCCACTACCCTAGCCTCAAGGGTCGTCCAGTTGGAACGCAACTCATCGGACGCTCGAACAAGGTGCTCGAGTCGCTTATCAGGATCTGCAGCTGCCGCCCCCACACCCTTCTGAGCGAGAACGATACTCGCTTCGCCCAGCAGCTCGTGCTCCTCATCGTCGAATGGTGGCCATTCCCCCTCTGCGAGAGAACTAGTTGGTGTCCGTTCTGCTTCTGGAAACCGTTGAGCGAGTGTCCTCGCTTCCTCTGTCATCCTACCTCTGCCGATTAAGTCAAGGCGTTCAGCCACCGATGAAGGGTTGCGGCCGCGGCTCCAAACCGATTCGTCAACGACCGAACCCGAATCGTCTAGGACACGAGCGAGGCGCCAGTCCCAGAGTAGACGCATGGACATGGGACGCGCTACCCCTTGAAAAGGTGCGAGGCGAAGGTTATGCTTGTTAGCAAGTATGAATCGAACTCTCATTACTAGGGCGGCGCTCTTAAAAGCAGGTTTGTTTCCCCTTACCTATCGGAGAGTGATGCAATTTTCTGTCCAGATTGTGGAACCCTAGCCTTCCCTGATTCCAAGGGACACATCCGTTGCCCCAATGGTCGCTGTAGTTACATCGGCCCGGTCAAGAAAGAAGTGACCCTCAGTAGCGGTGAGAAGGTCGATACGAGCGATGCTAAGAGTACATCCGAAGCGAGTGACCTCAAGCACCTAAAGGAAGTAATAGACGATGCGGATCAACACAAGGGTGTGTTGACCACAGACATGTATGTCTGCCCAAAGTGCGAAGAGACCGAAGTTTTTGCTGAGTTGAAGCAAACTCGCGCCTCTGACGAGCCAGAGACTAGAATCCTTACCTGCAAAAACTGCGGTCATGGATGGCGTGAGTACTGATTGTCCTCAGACATCGCCCTCTACTCTTGGTGCCAAGAAATAGATTACCTTGCCACCACCATCGGCGAATTCAAACTCCAAACGAAGTGGCTTGTTCTCTCCGAAGTTGGCAGTGACGGACTCAACCGATGTCTCAATCCTCTTGGCCAATGGGAGTAGATATTGCAAACTGTACTGGCTCTTAGCCGGTTCACTGCAGTTCAAATCCTCAAGTTCTCCTGCCTCGTAACTGACATTGACTGCATCGGAGTCAGCAGATACGGTGACGCTGAACTTGTTTGGATCTATCGAGAAGGTAGCAAGATCTCCAACTTGGTCGGCAGCCTTCAGAGAACGAGCGAACTTAGGGCCCGACAGGGTAGCAGAATTGCTCATCTCCACACCGGGAAGGTTTGGCTCTGGAATATTCTTCTCGTCAAGTGGACGAATGGTTCTCTTAATCTCCCCTACTTCAAACTCAACTCGCCCTGCGGTGTCGTTGAATTGTATGTCAATCAAGTCACCAGGAGCTGCGAGTTGAACCAACTTGGAAATCTTAGGGAGAAGTAGTCCAAGTTCGGTTTCGTCTACCTGCCAAGCCTCAAAAGCAGCCGAGTCGACTTCCATGCTAATCATAGCTACATGGGATGGATCGATAACTCGAATCTCGAGTTTATCCTCCTTGAAGTTGAATTTCGCCTCTTCCACAAGTGTGGATAGAATGTCTATGACCATTCGGATCGTGTCCTGTCGGGCTGTGATGTTCATCATGTGGCTCCCGTCCCTCTAAGATAGTCGCCCTTCCCAAAGAAGGCTCAAAAGGCTTCGCTCAAACTAATCATCGTACATACGCTCGACCTATGACCGAGTTCAGTCCCGCTTGTCAGTCTCTCGGAGCAACTCTGGGCGTTCAGGATGTGACTCGTCGTCAGACTTGTCGCCAGACTTGTTTGCCATCAAGAGTTGCTTGCAGCGCTCTATCTCCTCATCTGTAAGATCTGCATCGGCAAGCGAGCTCGGGCCTCGGTATACCTGATCCCCATCCTTCAACACCTTCTCGGTGCCGAAGTCGAGACCGTAGTTGAACTCCTTCTTGACGGCCTTCTTCGGCTTGTCCTCGCCCGGATAGATTACCTCTGTGCCACGAGCATCGATTCGAATAATACTAGTCTTGCCATCTTCACTGGTCTTGATGATGTCATAGGAAGTGCCGAAGTTACCTTCTCTAGCCACGACAATTGTTCCATCATCCATGAATTCTATGTGAATTTCAGGTTCTTCTCGATCTTCGCCCCTTTCACGGCGCCACTCATCGTAACCCACCTCTCTCTCGTCATCGTCATGTGAAAGACGGGCTAGCCAACGACGGAGCTCCTCTCCGTCAAGCAACTCTTCGTTGATTTGACCATCATCGGATTCCCATGTGAGAACATATTCACCGGAAGCGGTTCGCTCGACTTCGACACCTTCAGGTAGATCCCACTCGTCATCCTCCCCTTCGTAGTATCCTCTTTCGACATCAAGAACTTCGCCTGCCGAATTGACATCGATGCCGTACAAAATATCATCACGTACAACCACAACATGATAGATCAACGAATCGCCTTCGACATGCCTCTCTACATCGATGACCTCGCCATCCGGCACCTGATGTGCAACGGCTCTAAGCACGCTGTCAGGCAGGTTGCGCATTGGCTCTTCCTCGTCCTCCTCTTCGACATCACTGTCGCGACCCTCGGTCTTGACATCAGCTATCCTCAACTTGGTTGCATCCATTGAAACGGATTGGTAGGGTGATTTACCTAACGAGTAGCAATCATTGACATCGAAATTAGATGAGGCTGCGGAGTCCTTGCTCTCTCCAGAAGCATCACTGGCAGATGCATCATTCAACTCTAGGGACGACATGGACGCCATCCCTCCCATCACCATTAGGAAGACTAGCAACACGCTTAGTGCTCCATTCAATCGAGTACCTGTGCCTGCCGACATGACTACCGTTCATTCCACGGGCTGTCTCGACTTCAAATCCTTTCGGTTAGAGGAAAAATACGCAAGACACCTACGGTGACTTCATTCAACCCTCTACGGCAACGGTTGGCCAAGGTACGCTCCTGACACACATCACCCTTGAAGAGAGGGGGGTGGTCGGAGGTACATGGCTGAGGGTAAAGCATCACCAAAGGTGAGCGTGATCATCCCTAGCCTGAGAAACCCCGATGAACTCGGAATCGCCCTTGATGGACTTGCCAATCAAACATGGCCTATGGATTCCAATGGTTCCCTTGAAGTGGTGGTTGTGGGGCCTGGGGGAGATCCCGGGGAAGAGGTGGCGGCGACTAAGGGGGCGCGCTTCATCGACGACGAGGGTTCTCGCACTAGGGCAGACGCGTGCAATGTAGCTCTCAGGCAGGTCGATTGCGACTTCATCTTCTTCACTGACGACGATGTCTGGGTTCCTGAAGACTGGGTCGAGCGTCTGGTGAAATGGTTCGAAGACCCCGAGGTCGCTGGAGTCGGCGGACCCAACTTTGCACCTCCCGATGAGCGCTCCACCTTCTGGCAGAGGGTCATAGATGTCACCTTCTGCTCAAAGTGGGTGACTGCTGGAACCAACTATGGAAAGCGCGGCAAGGTGGCATTGGAGCGGGCTGAGCAATTGCCGGGAGTCAACGCAGCCTATCGCAAATCGGTTCTCGACGAGGTTGGTGGTTTTGACGACGGTGCGATTGGTTGTGAAGACGCAATGCTCGATCACCGTATCGAGGCTGCTGGTCACAAGTTGTGGTCCGATCGAGAGGCAATCATGTGGCATCGGCGCAGAGACACAAGTAGAGTCCGGAAGCAGATCCAAAACTACGGCTTAGTGAGGATATTAGCGGCACACCAGCACCCAGGGATGAAAGGCTGGAGTCATATTGCCATCGGCTTCTTCCCAATCTTCGAAGCATGTGCCCTGATAGCATTCGTATGGGGTTGCCTCAACGGCGGCATTGCTTGGCCAGAATTCTGGAATATATCACCCGATATCGTGCCATTTGGACTGGCGAGGACTGCGGTTCACCTACCCGTGAGCATCACCGCTTTCTATCTCCTAATCTGTTGGCTCGGTGCAGCGAAGGGGAACTCACCCTCAAGATCCTTGATGACCGTCCTTTTCGCTCCAGCCATGACCTATCTGATGCATATGTCGTACGGCATGGGCGTCCTTAGGGCTTGGTGGAGAATTCATGTGTCCAAGAAACCTGGATTGCAGGTCGACGACAAGGATAGAGCTTGAAGGTCACTCAACCTTCTTGATCTGGCCGCAGTTCCTACCTATACGGTATGAACCACGCTTTGGGCGCCACAGGAATCCAGTAGAGAATCCAAAGACCAAGCCACCGAACAATAGGTTAAACCATCCAGATTCAATATAACCTGGTGACGAGAAAAGGTAAGCCCAGCCGAACGATGGAAGCACTCCGAAGAGGAAAATCAAGAATGCCTCGGTGAAGTGACGAGACTTCGGAGCTTCGGCAGGCAGCGAGTGAGGCGGGTTCTTCGGCGCAGATGGAGCTCGCACGAAACGGGTCTTGCTCTTATCCAGGGATCTCCCTTCAGAAGTTGTTCCCGGAACCGCACCATCCGAACTCCATGTTCTAGTCACACTGACTTTGACCGGATGGTCAGTCGTCCTCGGGTGTCCGTCAACGCGTTGCCCCCAGTAACCTGATGTCGGTCGCTTGTCGCTGAGAATCTCCCGATCGCCCTCACTGCCATCCAAAGCACCCGCCTTGAAGGCAAGTTCCCACTCTGCCTCGGAAGGGGCTCGAACCCCTGATTCGTGAAGAGCCTTCCAATCTTCGATAGAGCCCATTGACTGCTGCTCAAATGTGTCGTACGCCTTGCGGGAAATCTCGAATGTGTATTCAACGAATACCTCGTGCCTTGGAAACCATTTGACCGGGTTGAGGCGGTGACGGCCATCATCGGCACCCAGCCATACATAACCCGGCTCGACTTTGACCCATTCGATGTCAAGGTTCGACATCAGGAGGCCCCGGAATCTATCTGCCCAGTTTGGATTGACCACTGTGAGGCGTAAACATTGTCGTTCTGAATCAACTGGCTGTGAGTGCCGCTTTCCACCACTACTCCGTCAACCATAGCAAGGATGTCGTCGGCGTTGCGAATCGTAGCGAGACGGTGGGCGACAGCGATGGTCAAGCGAGATTTACCACTCCCACCTTCAAACAGTGATTGTTGGATTCGCTTTTCGGTCTCGGCATCAAGTGCTGCAGAGGCTTCGTCGAGAATGAGCACATCCGGATCCATCAGCAGAGCGCGGGCTAAACTGACTCTGGCTCGTTGTCCACCAGAAAGACGGACGCCGCGATCCCCAACCATGGTGTGCATGCCATCCTCCATCTCTGAAACAAACTCCCATGCTCCGGCCATCTCAAGTGCCTCTTGCACCCTTTCGTCAGTCGCCTCACGAGCGTAGGCTACATTGTCACGGATCGAGCCAAAGAAGAGAAATGGATCCTGAGATACGAAACCGACACGATCTCTAATCGAGGAGACATTGTACTCACGGAGATCGCGCCCGTTGACGAGTACACCACCAACCTGAGGCTCGTAGAATCTCTCAATCAACTTGAGTATGGTACTCTTTCCGGCACCAGTGTGACCCATGATGCCAAGGAATTCACCCGATGATACCTGGAAATTGACATTGTTTAGGACATTAACCTCAGTCCCCGGATAGGCGAAAGTCACACCATCGAAAGACACTGTTGTAATTGGCTCATCGAGGACTATGGCATCCTCTGCGTCATAGATTGTAGGCTCCAAATCTACTAACGCGAAAACCCTGCGAGCCGCTGCTTCACCACGCTGTAGTTGATTGAGCAGCATGCCCATGATGAACATCGGCATAGTCATCCTCGTAGAAATGAGAAGGAATGTGACGAACTGACCAACGGTAATCTCACCACTACCGATAAGCCAACCACCAGCAGATACCAAAAGGCCGAAAGCAACGCCAGCGACTGCATATATCCCGGGGATGAATCGATTGCGAATCGCCGAGGCCTGCATCGCTTGATCACGGTACTCCGCACTCTCCCCACTGACGCGGGAGCTTTCATGGTCAGTAGCGTTGTATGCCTGAACTACTGTAATTCCTGCTATCACATTTTCCAGAATGGCAACGATACCACCTGTTGACTCACGCTGCTTTTTGTAGCGTCTCTGAACCCTAGTCGAGAACCAAATCACCATCGGGACAATGAACACCAGAGGTGTGAACAGAATGAGAGCAAGTTTTGGAGACATCCACATCAGGATGGTGAACGCCGTGGTGAATGTGATGAATATTCGAATGATGCTGGTGCTAGAATCTGAAATGATGTCCTCCAACTGAGCGACATCCGCCGATAGTACTGACATCAGATTACCAGACTGGCGAGTTTCGAAGTATGAAGCTTCCATCGCCATGAGGCTTGAAGTTGCATCCATACGAATGTCATGCTGAACCTTGTAGCCCATTGTCTGCCAAAGATACTCTGAGGCGCCTTGGGTGATGGCAAGACATGCAAACCCTAAGAATATGAGAAAACCGAAACCAACCTCAGGATTGAAAGACACCAAGTCCTCAATCAATCCACTCGTGTAA
>CAXFCF010000006.1:0-14799 GCA_964000875.1 uncultured Candidatus Poseidoniales archaeon | reverse complement strand
GAGCCGCCCTCTCCTTCGGCATCACAATCTTCTGAACCATGGGTGAGTTCAAGACTGGCGACGAGGTCAGGTGGTCAGGTTACCATGCTTGACATGAAGGCGTTCCGCGAACGGGCGCACGAGATTCGCGCTGATCACGACAAGCGTGGCCTTGATCACGATGCTATCGACGCCGTGCTCCGCCTCGATGAAGAGTGGAAAACCGCAAGGTACGATGCTGATCAACTCAGGCGTGAAAGAAATACAGCTGCTCGCGGTATATCAGAGGCAAAGAAAGCTGGTAACAAGGACGAAGCGGACAGGATATTAGCCGAGGTGGCTAACCTTGGTATTCGTATTGATGAGTTGGTGAGCAAGGCTAACGACCTAGAAAACAATAGAGATAGAATCAGGATGAGTATCCCCAACATCCTCCATCCGAGCGTCCCAATGGGTGAGGATTCGGGCGGCAACACACAGCCCTCCCTACACGGTGAGAAGCCATCGTTCGACTTCGAAGCGAGGACACACAACGACCTCATCGAGATGAACAAGTGGGTCGATCTACCAAGGGCGGCCAAAGTCGCAGGTAGCCGATTCTACTTCCTAAAAGGTGATCTCGCGAGACTCGAACTCGCCCTTCAGCAATACTCCGTAGACTTCATCGCCGAACGAGGGTACACCTTCGTGCAACCACCTGTGATGATGAACAGGAGTGCGTACGAGGGCGTCACAGACCTTGCAGACTTCGAGACCGTGATGTATGATGTCCAGCCCGACGGATTCTACACCATCGCCACCAGCGAGCACCCATTGACAGCGATGTACATGGATGAAGTCATCGAACCTTCTCTACTACCAATCAAGATGGTAGGGGTTTCTCCCTGCTTCCGAAGAGAGGTCGGGGCACACGGTCAAGGAGACAAGGGGATCTGGCGTGTTCACCAATTCACCAAGGTAGAGCAAATCGTAATCAGCCATCCTGACGAGTCATGGGACTACCATGAGGAACTTCTCGCCAACTGCGTAGACCTCTGGGACGCTCTCGGTCTGCACTACGAAGTCGTCAACATCTGTACAGGTGATATGGGAACCGTAGCTGCCAAGAAGTACGACTTGGAAGCATGGCTGCCGGGTCGTGGTGAGTACAAGGAGGTAGTCTCCTGTTCGAACTGCACCGACTACCAAGCCAACCGCCTAAGGATGCGCTATAGGACCGCTGATGGTAACGCGGCGGTTCACACCCTGAACTCAACAGCAGTCGCTACCAGCCGAGCGTTGGTGGCGATTATGGAACAGTATCAGCTTGAAGATGGTCGTGTTAGGGTACCAGAGGTTCTGATTCCTTACATGAAGGGACAGGAAGTCCTTGAATCTTGCAATTGGTAATTCAATTTTTCAATTGGATTATACCTCTTCTAATTCGATAAGAACCGCACCTTGATCAACTTGGTCTCCATCACCGAAGTTGACTGAAGAGACAACACCATCACGGGGTGCGCATATTCGGTGCTCCATCTTCATCGCCTCAAGAATCAACAACGCCTGACCTTCACTGACCGACTCACCTTCTGAGGCCATGACGGTCAAAACCTTGCCTGGCATCGGTGAAGTGAGGCTACCTTCACTGGTTACTGAGGATGATGTACCCCTCTCTACTACCTCAACACGCATTGTCTTACCAGAATGATGAATCCACCAGACATCACCTACCTTCGTGACGACCACCCTTTCCTCACCCTCTCCTCTATCAAGCGCAAGGTGAGATTCATCACCTGTAATCAGACGCCAGTCGCTGATATCCATCGACTCACCTTCGACCAACACGGAATGGACACGGTAACCCTCGCCATCGTGAAGAGTTTCCACATCCCAAGTAGTGGATTCGTCCAAGTTTACGTAATCGGGCATGGCATCACCTCAGGGGAAGGACCTCCCTACTGACTGAAACGGGTTGTACACGATGAAGTCGGAGTCGTCGCCTCCTCCTCCAAGATGTAGTTCCGCTTTCTGTGCCACCGCAGCCGCAACTACCGCAACCAATGACTCTCCTGATGTAGACCAACCTGATGGCCAGTGAGATTCGATGAAGTCAGTAGTTGTCGCTCCTTCACTGTAAGAGGGATGTGAAACAACATCATGAAGGAATTCAATGTTCGTTGTTACTCCTAAGATGACAAACTCGGACAGGGCGCGGCGCATCCTCTCAATCGCTCTGTCCCTAGATGATGCGTGAACGATTAACTTAGCCAGCATCGGATCAAATTCTATTCCAGCATAATCACCTTCTCTAACACCGGTGTCAAGGCGCACCCCTGGTCCTTCTGGAGGCATCCATACCTGAAGGGGACCTGTAGCAGGGAGAAAACCACTTGCGGCGTCCTCCGAGTAAATTCGTGCCTCTATCGCCCAACCTCTCGGACTAATGGTGTCCTGTGTCATTGTAAGTGGAAGACCCGAGGCGACCTTGAGTTGCTCTTGAACTAAATCTACACCAGTAACCAGCTCGGTGACTGGATGCTCCACCTGAAGCCTCGTGTTCATTTCAAGGAAGAAAAATTCGTCGCCTGAAAGCAGGAACTCCACTGTTCCTGCTCCTACATAGTCAACCGCCTTGGCAGCATCGACTGCCGCCTCCCCCATTGCAGAACGAAGAGATTCATTGACTACTGGACTGGGCGCCTCTTCAATCACCTTCTGATGGCGGCGCTGAACACTACACTCCCTCTCCAACAAGTGAAGAGCGTTCCCGTGAGTATCGCAGAGAAGCTGGATCTCAATGTGGCGTGGTGCGACTATCCTTCGCTCAACATAGACTGTATCATCACCGAAGGCGGAACGCGCTTCTCTCTGAGCCGCGAGATAGGCCGACTCCAGTTCACCAGGTGATTCTACCGCACGCATACCCTTGCCACCGCCACCCGCTGATGCCTTGAGCAAGAGTGGATACCCGACCTCTTCAGCAAGCTTCTGCAACTCGTCCATCGTCTCAGACAAGCCCTTGCCTGGAGTTACCTCAGCACCGGGTACAAGGGGGACGCCGGCTTGTTCCATCAATCGGCGTGCCATCACTTTGTCACCCATGGCTTCAATCGCGTTCGGAGGGGGGCCAATCCAAACTATACCACTCGCTTCCACGAGTTCTGCGAAGTCTGAACGCTCAGACAGGAAACCGTAGCCAGGATGTAGAGCATCAGCACCGGTGGCTCGACACGCATTGATGATTGCTGTAGATGATAGATAGGTGGAAGCAAGGTCTGAACCTTGGAGGTGAACCGCCTCGTCTGCCATCTCGACATGCAACGCGCCAACATCGGCATCGTTGTGGATGGCCACCGTTTCAAGACCCATCTCCTTACATGCCCTGAAGACCCTGCAGGCTATCTCACCACGATTGGCAACGAGAACCTTGGAGAACTTGAACGGAGCCTCCTGCATCCAACTTGGAGTTGCCATTGACTCACTCCTCCGACTTCCAGGCTGCTGGACGCTTCTCTATGAATGACGAGAGACCTTCCTGGCCTTCCGCCGAACCGCGCATCTCGCTTGTCTTGTCAAGCATCATCTTCCTCAGCAGCTGATCGACCAACTCGGAGCTCCAGACATTATGGGCGTCTTCGACAGCAAACCTGTCGAAAGTTAGAACCAACTTCTTCGCCTCGTGAACAGCCACGGGTCCCGTGGTCATGACTTCATCAATGACTGCTTGAATCGCAGCCACAGCATCCTCTGGAGAATCCTCTAACTGATCGACCATTCCAATTCGTAATGCCTCATCGGCATCAATGCGTCCGGCCAGCATAGCCATCCTACGGGTCTGTGCACTACCGAGCCGACGATACACATACGGGCCTATCACCGCGGGCAAAATACCCAACTTTCCTTCTGACAGCGCAATCTTGGTTCTCGGCTCCGCGATGACATGATCAAGACATGCGACAAGCCCAGCTCCGCCGCCCAAGGCTACACCTTGTGCGACACCAATGGTGAAACATGGTGAACTCCAAAGCGAGTTGAAGAGCCGATCAAGGCGCTGTGCGTCAGCACGGTTCTCGGCATATGTCTGGGAGCCACTCTGTTGCATCCACCCGATGTCGGCTCCAGCACAGAAGTGCTTGCCCTCGCCACGTAGGACGATGACTCGAAGGAACTCCGAACCATCATCGTCCCTGAGACTTCCTCTCATAGCAACGGATCGATCCTTGCACCAATCCAATACCTCGCAAAGGTCGTCAATTAGTTCCGGGCTTAGAGCGTTGAACACATTTGATCGAGTCAAAGTGAGATTTGCTACACAACCTAATATTTCTAATTGACAAACGGAAGATGCTGGCGGAGAGTCTCCAATTGAGAAATTAGACATTTCAATTGCTCCTTCACATTCGGAATACGCCGTAGTTGGTGTCGGGGAATGGTGCGTTCAATGACGCCGAGAGACAGAGACCGAGTACATCCCTCGTGTCCCGTGGATCGATGATTCCGTCGTCCCAAAGCCTCGCTGTCGAGTAGTAAGGTGATCCTTCGGTCTCGTACTTATCCAGAATCGGCGCCTCAAACTCTTCCAATTCCTCGCCCTCCATAGGTGGGATTCCCTCACGCGCTCTCTGATCATTCTTGACTGTCGAAAGAACGCTGGCTGCCTGTGGGCCACCCATTACAGAGATTCTCGAGTTAGGCCAAGTGAATAGGAAGCGAGGATCGTAGCCCCTTCCACACATAGCGTAGTTTCCAGCCCCATGCGAACCACCGATTATTACCGTGAACTTTGGTACTGGAGCGCATGCTACAGCGGTAACCATCTTTGCCCCATCCTTGGCGATACCCCCTGACTCGTACTCCTTGCCCACCATGAAGCCAGTGATGTTCTGCAGGAAAACCAGTGGAGTGCCACGCTGACCACATAGCTCGATGAAGTGAGCCGCTTTCTGAGCTGACTCGCTAAACAGTATCCCATTGTTTGCAACGATGCCAACAGGATAACCATGGATTTTGGCGAACCCACAGACCAAGGTGTTGCCGTATCTAGCCTTGAATTCGTGGAATCGAGAGCCATCTACCACTCTGGCGATGACCTCTCGGACATCGTAAGGCATCCTGTTGTCCTCGGGAAGTATTCCGAGCAACTCCTCCGGATCGTGATGAGGAGGTTCAGGTGTGGATGTATCCAATGCTACCTTGTATGGCGGCGGTAAGTTCTCCACGACATTACGTACCTGCCGCAGTGCTTCCTCCTCGTCCTCAGCGAAGTGATCAGCGACGCCCGATTTAGCTGTGTGTACATCAGCGCCTCCAAGTTCCTCTGCTGATACCTCTTCACCAGTAGCCGCCTTAACGAGTGGAGGGCCACCTAGGAATATTGTTCCGTTGCCCTTTACGATGATTGATTCATCGCTCATAGCCGGAACATAGGCACCACCAGCTGTGCATGAACCGAGAACAGCAGAAATTTGTGGTACTCCTTCTCCACTCATCACCGCCTGGTTGAAGAAAATCCTCCCAAAGTGATCTCGATCTGGGAACACCTCATCCTGCATAGGCAGGAAAGCACCGCCGGAATCTACCAGATAGATGCAAGGAAGACAGTTCTGCCTGGCTACCTCTTGCGCCCTTACATGCTTCTTGACCGTGAGTGGGTAGTAAGATCCACCCTTTACGGTTGCATCGTTGGCTACAAACATGCATTCCCTGCCGTGAACCATACCAATACCTGTGACGACACCTGCGCTGTGCGCCTTACCGTCGTACATACCATTGGCCGCAAGTGGGCTCAGTTCGACAAACGCTGTACCTGGGTCGCAAATCGCCTGAATTCTCTCCCTTGGTAACATCTTGCCTCTGCCACGGTGGCGTTCTACATACTTGCCACCACCACCCTCCTTAACGAGATCCAAGCGACCCTTGAGAGCCTCTATCAAAGCGAGGTTCGCGGCCTTGTTTGAAGCGAACTGAGCATCGCTTGAGCGAACAGAAGATGACAACCTATCCATGTCGACCCGTAGGGTCGAGTTCGAACAGGTGCTTGAACGGTGCGGCTTCAAACTCCCAACATCAGGCGTCCAAGGTCACGTAGCCCTGGAGCCAAGCCCACAGTTAGGCAAGCCATCAAAATCAGTAGACGCAGGTGCTTCTGTCGGTCTTCAAACCGCCACTCGGCGTAGAACAAAATGACCACAACCGCTAGGAACATCTTGACTATGAGGAATCCCCAGCCCCCACCAGATCCGCTATCATCCCCTCCAGCCAGCTTCATGACCCATGTTGAAAGCACATGCTTCTCTGAATAGTAGAAGATGTCGACTCCAACCATCGACGCAAAACCATCAACTAACTGTCCAAAGAATGCAATAAGAACAATTGGTGTTCCAAATGCAGCACGCCTAATCAATCTCTCATTAGCGTCATGCTCATCTCCTTCTAGATCCTCCCACTCCCTTAGGGTCTGACCTGCAATTAGCACGCCTGGAATTCGTCCCGAAGATATGACCTCTGCATACTCTTCCTTGCCTCGCTGCCACGCGATGATGGTGATGAACGCAGGGAATCCCAGCACCACCAATGCAGGCCAAACGACGACATCACCAGTATCTGCCCTATCCATACCGAACAGAATCAAGCTAATCAGAGGGAGCATGCAGGCGGTCATACCAGAGTAGAACACGACCTTTTCCAATGTAGTCCACCTATCGATACAACTAGTCAAAGCGTTGCTCTCCCATTGTTGTAGGGCATACAAAACCGGAGCGGAAGCGAGTGCAATAGTGATCCAAATAGCAACTCTATCGAAGAAGATGAGCATGTGAACTATTGACATCAATCCTGCCAAAGCGAACGGGAGAACATGTGCACGCTCATCATCAAAATCAAGTTTTGAATCGAGAACACATGCGCACATAGATACCGCGATAATCCAGAAGGCAGTCTGGAAGTGGATTAGAGGGCTAACAAAGAGGAAATCGGTAGTTTCTGACCAGAGTCCCGCATCCTCGTGAACCTCTACCAAAACCGCCCACATAACCCAAGGCATCAGTGCGTAGACGAACCGATCTTTAGAGGGTATGTCGAGCTTCCTAAGAATCGCTGAAATCGCCACGACGAACGCTGCTAGGAGTATACCATAGGCAGCGGTATCTACCGGGTTGTAGCTTGAGTCCCCTCCACCCTCCCCTGCTATTGGTGTGATGAAGTTCGCTTCCACTGAATTCCAAATCACCCAATAATCAGCGAATTGACCCAATAAGAAACCAACACCAGGTAGTGCCATCCCTATCCCAATGATGGCAAAGGACACCAACTCGTAGCGAGCGAACTCACTGTCGGGAAGATAATCAGACGATGGTGAATCACTCATCGTACCCTGCGAGAGGGTAGAGGCTGAAAGAGTGTTGTTCACTCTTCCTCGCCGGCGCCTTCGAGATCTTCTAACTCGCCAGCCTCACGGAACTTGTGGACATCTCGGAAGATGATGGTCTTAGCATCAACATTGTCACGGAGAGAGCGAATCAACTGGAACTTAGCCATGCCCCATGACTGATCGTAGCCGAGGAACTCGGGGATAGTAATCGTGACATCGTCATCTTCGAAATCTACCTCAAATTCATCTGAACCTGTGGTCATCTTGAGTAGGGTCATGACCTTCTCAGAACGATCTTCGACGACCTTGGTGATGCGGTAGTTGTAGCGGAGTGTCTTTCCTGCCAACTCATGGTTGAAGTCAATGCGGGCGCGACCTGCGCGGAACATGACCAGAGTACCCTTTCGGCCGCCAATCTCTACAGGCCCGCCAACACGGAGGTTGTCGGGGTCGCGAACCTGACGAGCCAATTGCTGTGGCCCAAGCATCTCGACTGCATTTGAGTCACGCTCACCATATGCATTTTCTGGGGGAATCTCGATGTCATAGTCAGTCTCGGCCTCAGCCTCAAGCAGACTCGACTCGAATCCCTCAATGAGTCGACCCTCGCCGATGGAGATGCAGAGAGGTTCGTAGACTCGACCCTCCTCATGGTTGTCGTGCTCCTTGGCAGTCTCCTCTCGGGTAGTCTCCAATAGGTCGCCCGATCCCGCGTCAAACAGGTCGTAATCGATGTATACGATGGTTCCTTCATCCATTGCAAATCACACACGCCCCTACGGGGCGAGCCGGCGACCGACTCCCCCTTTATCAGTGAGACGGTGTGCCTCAGTATCCTTCTCTTCACGCCTTCTTACGCTCAAGCAATGCGATTAGCGCTGATGAGAAGACAATGATTGACCAACCAATCCAGACCAAGTGGCTTCCATGAAGGGTGTAGACTGTCAGTCTTACCCTATCCACATCGAGCCCATCAGCGGACATAGACGCGTTTCCTAGATCTTGAGTCTGTGACCAATCGAAGATGAACACGATATCGCCACTCCAGGTCTGTAACCTAGCAACCTCGCTTCTGGGGAAACCATTGGATGCATCGAAGCGCAACATTCCCGGTTCAACCGTTCCCAACTCCTTGCCGTTAGTGTCACTTACGGATATCGTTGAGCCAAGATATCCGTCGCCGACGGAGAATCTAGAATCGAATTCAGAATCATCATCAGAGAGAACTACCCAACCCTCAAAGGTCATGCCATAACCATCATGAAAGGTCTCCTGATCTTGAACAAGAACAACTTGGTGAGACGGGTCACTCCTATCCACTAGAGTCGTAGTTAGAAGGTGACCAACGAGTAGTAATAGAATTCCAAAGTGAGCAAAGTGAGCTAGTGAAGATATCGCCGAAGTAGATCTCTTTGAGGAAGAATATGCCTTCAAAGAGACGAATGACAACCTCGCCACAGCTGGAATAGTCAGCAAGGTCAGTGGTAACATAATCCATACTAGAGCGGCTCTCGAGATACCTACGAGAAGCTCCTCGTCACCATCCCCGGGCAACTTTGCGAAATCGGTGAACCCGAGTAACGCGCCTACGCCAATAGCACCAATCCATGAAACAAGAGCCAATCGTGGTTCGACCACTCCCTTCCACGCGTAGAATGCAAATGCTGACACCACCCCCAACAGGATGACTCCCCCAAACACCTCGTGAGCGGCTAATGAAGTACCGTCAACACTCATGAGAAGCAGCATCCATGTTAGACATAGGAAAGTGGCTCCGAGAACCGATGGTGCGTACCGCGCTATTCGGGAGGTAAATCTATCATCAGTCAATGGGAATGCCTCGCTGATATTCTGCCCCCCATCATCAGAGTCACTTACCGCAACCTGCCAGAGATTCACTACACAGAGTCCAGCGGCAACTGGTAGTTCGATGAGGTATGCATAGAGTGATGTGACTGCCAGAATGGTTCCAGCAGTCATCCAGATGATTCGATGACTATCTGTCGCAAATGTGCGAAGCAGAACGAACGCAACTGATAGAATCCCCACGATTGGATCTGATGCCATGGCCGCCAACACAAGAACTGCAGCCATGTCAAACACATCCGCCTTAGTTCTCGGTGAATGCGATGCAACACTGAACGGAGGGAGGAAGATAACCCAAAGCGGGGTCAATGCTAATCCGAGAAGGAGTTCTGGTGGCATCGCCTCAAGTGGACTTGAACCTTCGAATAGCCATGCAAGAACTGGAATCGCTGGAACCAATGTGAAAGACCACTTCCACACCCTTTCGATATCCAAGGATAGGGAGAGACCTGACTGCCTGAGACAGGTTGCTGCGATTATGATTGCAAACAATATCGCCAACGACACTAGGTACGATGTGACTTCACTACCTGCAACCCCCTCGCCCTGCAAATCCATCAATCGAGATATCGCGGCCTGTGGTCGCTCGTTGGTCAAACCATCGCCGACAAAAGCATGAACCGAAGCCCAAACCCCGTTCGCCCGCGTCACCATCGTCGCGTGTATGGCAAACCACCCCGGAAGAACCGCTAGAACTGGTAGCAACTCAGTAACTGACTTACCAGGGGTGACTCTAACATGAAGTAGCATCAACAAGCAAAGCCAAGGTAACAAAGAAGCAGTTTCAACGGGATCCCATGCCCAATAACCACCCCAATCAAGGACGGTATATGCCCAGAGACCTCCAAGTCCTATTCCTGCTGTCCCCACAACAAATCCAGCGCGGGTTGCTGGCAACACTCTGGATCTTAGTTCCGACATTGAGGCCTCTTTTGTAACGAGTGAGGCAAGGCCATGAGCAGTCACAACCATGCAGAGTGAATAGAAGAGGAATACAACTGGTGGATGAATCACCATCAAGTCGGTCTGTAGAAGTGGATTCAACTCCCCTCTGGCCGTTCCTGTTGAAGATCTGAAGGGATCCATCATGAAGGCAATGAGGAGAATCGTAACTACCATCCCGTTAGCGATTCTGTTAGCCATTAAGGATGCTTCCGAAGTGCCTCTCTTGGCGTAAAACTTGGTGCAGATGGTAAGCAATGCCGCCCATAATAGAAGTGGGCCTTCACGACCTGCCCAGACAGCACTCACCTTGTACGCGAGTGGTAAGTGAGCACCACCGTTCAGCCTAACCAGTTCAAACTGTTCGTAATCAGCGACGAAAGCGTAGAGTAATGCTAGAAACGGAATGAGAGGCAGCCATTCGATGAACGAGACCCACGGAAACCCTTCCGAGGGTCTCTCAATCAGCTCACCGTCTCCGCCCATCAGCACATGCGAGCAGCGGTTCGGCAATTGTCCTTACCATCACCAACCATAGTACTTGGCTCGGCTGTAACCGAACGCCAGCATCGCGGGAACCACACCTCGAAAGTAGAGAAGTGGCTTCCTGAACAGCAAACGAATCCCAACCATCGCTTTGCCTGAGGCACCCATCGCGGACATCTCCTCTGGAAAACATCTACCCATCAGAGACATGTCAGAATCTGACAGCGAATATAGCGCAGTCTTACCACGAAGAATCTTCTCGTAAGGAGGGAACTCATCCTTCCACATCATAGGATAACGAGACATCGATTCAGCCGACAAATCTCCTTCAGCAATCGCCTTAGCAGCTATCTGTGAAGCAAAGTAAGCAGATTTCAGTGCTACGTGAGAACCTCCTTCGAATAGTGGAGAAGTAAATCCTGCAGCGTCACCGACCAGCATCAACCCATCATCGTGGGTTTTGGCGTGCGGACCAGAGATCGGAATTGTTCCCCCAAATCCTCTGACTGACACACCTTCATCTCTCCAAGGGGGGTTCTCCTTGGCGAGTTCCTTGAAGTGGGTTTTCTCAATAAAGGCGTCCAGTGCCTTAACCGCACCCTTCTTATCCTCGGATACGAGGCCTACATTGGCTCTTCCGTCACATTTCGGAATCATCCATAGATAGCCCTTCTTGGCGTACTCTGGCCAGATGTAGAAGTCGAGATATCCGTCAGAAGGAACATCATGCATCTCATACTGCATGCCTGCAATGACCTGCGGCCTAGGATTGAGTTTCAACAACTTTGAACAGATACCCGCGACCCCTGATGCGTCGATTACGACCTTGGTTCTAATCGGGAAAACCCCACCCTTGCCTTCGCAGAGCCATCCTTCAAAGCCTGACTCACCGGAAATCTTGGTCATCCCAGTGAGTTTGTTGCCTAAGTGAAGAGTCGCCCCCTCGTTTACGGCTTCATCTGCCAACCAGCGCTCAAACAGATGCTTCTCCAAGACATATCCAGACTCGCTGAGTTTCTTGGCGGTTCCATCCGGGAAAATGACCCTTATGCCATCTACCCTCTTGCTCACTACCTCATCTGGTAGTTCAAGTTCCAAGTTTGCGACCGCTATGTCGGAGAGACATTCGCCGCAGTGGACGGGGGTGCCAATCTCTGAATGGTCTTCGATAATGACCACCGAAAGACCAGCTCTTGCGGCATGCAGCGCCGCTGAACCACCACCCGGACCAGCACCAACGACCAAAACATCGCACTCGGTGGTAGGCTCTGACATCAGTATCGCAGGGGGCGGAGTCGATTCATGAAGAAGTCGGTCAAGCCGGCACTTCGCACATTCATCGACTTTTCATATGGATAAGCCGTCTCGGCACCCATGGGTTGGCGTAGCCTCGGTGACTTCGTCGCCTCCTTAGAGGGGTCAGGTGAGGTGCTGCGGATATCCCGTCCGGTCGATGTCGAACTGGAAGCGGGTTGCATCGCCGACCGAATGGTCAAGATGAATGGAAAGGCAGTAATCTTCGAACAACCGAGACTACCTGACGGAACCATCAGCAACATACCCCTTGTGATGAATCTGTTCGGTTCTGAGAGTCGCGTTCTGAAAGCACTCGGAGTGGACAAAGCAAGTGATGTCGGTGAGCGCTTAGCTGGAATGATGAAGCCGGACATCAAGGAAATCGCACGCCGCCCTTGGAAGGGGCTATCGCTAGCAAAGGATGGGCTTTCGATGGCTCCCAAGAGAGTCCGCAAAGCGGCTTGTCAAGAAGTCATGGTAGAGAACCCTGACATCACCAAACTGCCCATCCCGAAAACTTGGCCGATGGATGGGGGGCGATTCATAACATTGCCACTGGTGGTTACCAAAGATCCACAATCAGGCGAGCACAATGTTGGTATGTACCGTTCTCAAGTCTATGGTCCATTAGAGTGTGGACTACATTGGCAGATGCACAAGCACGCTGCCGATCACGCTGATGCTGCGAAGGAGGTAGAGGAAAACATCCCCGTCGCCATCTGTCTTGGAGGACCACCCGAGATTACTTTTAGTGCAATTTCCCCGCTCCCCGACAATCTCTCTGAGTACATGTTCGCATCGTTCCTCGGTAAGAGAAGGCTCAGGCTAGTTCAAGCGAAGACACAAGACCTACTCGTACCTGCTGACTGTGATGTAATCATCGAAGGATATTGCGTCCCTGGCGAGAGTAGATGCGAAGGGCCATTCGGTGACCACTTCGGTGTTTACAGCCTAGAAGGTGATTATCCTGTGATGCATGTCACAGCGATCACTCACAAGCGAGATGCGATGGTTCCGATGACTATTGTCGGACTTCCTCCAATGGAAGATGGATATCTTGGAGAGGTGATCGGTGAAGGTTTCCTTCCCGTTCTCAAATTCCAGCATAGGGATCTAGTCGACCTGTTCGTCCCAATGCAAACAGGTTTCCACAATCTAGCCATTGTCGCATCGAAACAGCGCTACCCTCGACAGGCTCGCAAAACCTGCCTTGGGCTTCTGGGTGCTGGCCAACTTATGTTCACTAAGGTCTGTATTGCAGTCGATGCCGATCATCCTGTCAAAGACCTCAACGCATTGCTTGATGCAGTCGATACCAAAGTTGACCCTGGACGCGATTTGATTGTTATCGACGGTATGGTCGCGGACACCTTAGAAAGCGCCGCACCTTGGGAAAATGTACATCACAAACTAATCATCGATGCAACCACATTACCGCCCGCTGACCCCAGAAAGGGAGGAGCGAGCGTACCGAGGGGGACATCATTCGATCCAACTCCTGATTGGCGAAGAGGGATGGTCGAAGCTCCTACGCCTCCGGTAGATCTCGTAGCCAAGATTCGTGCGCTGCCTGAGGTTGAAGATGCCATACTTCTGCGACCATCAATGTTAGTGGTGACTACCCGAATTGAGGACAAGCCAGACATGAGAACCGGCGCCACGGCAATACTCGACCCTGAATCATGGGCTCTACAGGTAGAAGCGAGCCGTAATCAGAGAAAGCAAATATATGAATTGAGAAATTCAATTTGGCAATTGGAGGGTTCTAATGAACTCAGATGGCTTTTCATCACTGACGATGATGTCAAGTTACACAAACCAGGAGCGAACCAGAAGTTGCTCTGGCAACTGTTCATCCGGTTCGATGTGCAACGTGACCTGACTTTCGACCATGGTAGAACGAGAGTTTGTTGGGATGCAACCACACCGATACCTCATCCAGGAAGGAACGCACTGATTGCCGCTGGACAAGAAGTCACGGACTACGATCCAGCAGTCCCTATCAGAAGTTGGCCGCCCATTACTCTACACGACCAAGCGACTGTCACGAAGGCTACCAACATGTCTGGTTACGATGGATATGAGCAACGTGAGTGGGCTCCGAATGTCACGAGGTGGTGACTTGAAAGTTCGGAATATTCTTGATTTTATCAAGGTGGAACATACTCTATTCTCACTCCCATTCGTTCTAATCGGTTACATCATCGGTTTCAATCAATTCATGCAAGATCTGCCTCCTTCTGAATACGGTTGGCTTCAAATCGATCTTCTCTGGATCTTAATCGCTGCAATAGGAGCTAGGGGGTTAGCGATGGCATTGAATCGTATCATCGATCGTGACATAGATGCGGCCAACCCTAGAACTGAAGGCAGACATCTTGCAACCGGTGAGATGTCGATACAAACTGCATGGGCTCTAGCTGCTGGCTTTCTCTTGATGCTGTTAGTCGGAGCGGGGCTCCTAAACGAAGTCGCGTTGATGATGGCATGGCTTCCGGTTCTATTTTTCGTCATCTACCCTTACACCAAGAGATACACATGGCTCTGCCACCTTTGGCTTGGCCTTTGTTTGGGTCTCGCACCTGCTGGAGCCTGGGTTGCCATCGCAGCAGATGTTCACGGCTGGGCAGCGATTACTGGTGTGCTTGGAACCCAAACAGAGTTCCTTTGGTTACCAACAATATTGCCCATCTCCCTAGGAGTAACTCTTTGGATTACAGCGTTCGACATCAATTACGCTCGAATGGACATTGAAAACGATCGTGCTACAGGAGTACATTCCTTTCCAGCTAAATTTGGAGAGGATGTGACCACAAGAACTTCAATTCAATTGACCTTGCTTTGGTTCGCCTGTTTTGTATTCTCTGACCCAATCGATG
>CAXFCF010000005.1:0-15287 GCA_964000875.1 uncultured Candidatus Poseidoniales archaeon | reverse complement strand
TTGCCACCACTATGGAGGAAGGACCATCGGGACCACCAGCAGCGGGGCCCACAGGTCCACCAGCAGCAGGCCCTACAGGTCCACCAGCAGCAGGCCCCACAGGTCCACCAGCAGCAGGTCCCACAGGACCTCCATCTTCTAAGCCAAAGGGTCCACCCAAGCACTCGGCTTCCACCCCACTGTCATCTGGTGAACTTGATGAGGGTGCGTTCAGTAAGATGGCTGAACAGAACGAGCGCCGCCAGAAGGAGTTGACCCGGCGAAGAAGGGCTTCTTCTTTGAAGGATAATCGTTCATCTAAGAGAATCAATGTGGTACTCTTGCTTTTACTTACCATTATCATGGGAGGCGCCGCACTTTGGCCGATATACCACGGTGATCTAAGCCACAACCCACATGAGTTCGCAACTGAGAATGATATTCTCAACCGCAACGATGTGAACCATCCAGCGGCTTGGGGTGAGGAAGATCTGGAGTTGATGTCAAACAAGGTCTGGGATGGTAACGCGGAGTTCTCCGGTTCGATTCAATACGATTTGGTTCTCCCAGGAATTCCCGTAGCCATAGATGGAGTTACCACTGTGAAGGTGAAGGTAAAGTTGGTCTCATATCGATTGGATGGACACAGCAACGGATTCCGCGTAGCTTTGTTTCCAACTAGTTGTAATCTAATAGCCGGTGAGTCTATGCTTGGATTGGATGATAGATACCTGTATGTATCCGAGACACCGATGATGATTGGCATGGAGGAGGAGGTTGAGTTTGATGTTCCGGCAGGTCGCTACTGTGTTGTGTTCGAATACATCAACCCACCAGATGAACAGGGGTGGCGAGCAACCATCGATGCGGAGATTGAGCCACATTGGAAGGAACCAATATTCTTCCCGCTCGCTCTCGTAACACTTCTTCTCTCTATATTTGCTATGATTGGTGCTCAGAAGGCGGGTCAGGCATGGAAGGATGTTGCTCAGCCAGAGGCACCTGAGGAGAAGTCCGTTGAGGAAGAGGTTCTCGAAGAAGCCAACGAGGAGCGTGGTGATGCTTCTGAAGGAGATGAGGAATCCTCTGTTGAGGATGAACCAATCACGGTCGAGCCGACGGCTGAGAACGAATCCGTCGAGGAAGAGGTACTCGAGGAGGAACCTAAACAGTCAGAGTCAGCGGAGGAAGAGGCTGCTGAACAGACTCAACAGAGGGATTACACTGACGATGAACTACGAGCTTTGGGTTGGACTGACCAACAGATAGAGTGGCATCGTCAGAGTCAGCAACCGCAGCAACAGCAGACTGAGTACACTGATGAGCAATTAGCTGGATTCGGTTGGACGCCAGAGCAGATTGCTACATACAGACAGCAGCAGTAGTGACAATATTCAGTTCAATCACAACTGGACGCCTACGGCGTCCTAGATACGAAGGGGTTGAAAGCCCCAGCGCGTCCCATCACTGTTGGGATTGAGCATGAGCGAACCTTCTGATTGGACGAAGACGAGTCTCACCAAGCTCAAAGTCGCCGATCTAAAAGAGCTCTGTAAAGAGCACGGGTTGACTGTATCCGGAAAGAAAGCAGACCTCGTAGAGAGATTGCTTGTGTCGGCTTCACAAGCCATGGATGAGGAGGAGAACACGCTTCTGCTAACCGATGATGATGATGAGATATTCGATGCAGAAGTTCTGGAACCGGAGTCGATAGAAGATGACGAAGAGATTCTGGACGCGACCATTGAGGAGAATGAACCAGAATCAACTATCCTTCTCGAAGATGATGATGAGGTGTTCGAAGCCGAAATCATGGATGATGAGCCACTACCTCATACCCCAACCAAGACGGTTCGTCTGGAACGTTCCAGCTTCTCAGAGTCTCTAACAAGACCAGCAACCATTGCAACGATACTTGCGATATTGGTTATGGCTGGTGGTGGCTATTGGTACTGGATGAACAACTTGGATCCATTCATTGCAGATCCAATCGAATATGGTGATAGTATGGAGTTCGCCATCAGTTCAGGTTCGTTCGATGTTGAAGGCGAGGAGATGATTCGAGAACTCGACGAGCGTCTCAACGGTGCCCTTGCGGATGTCTGTGATGAGTTCCATGTTGAGTTCTCAGGTACCGGTTCAATGGCTGTTTCCAGAGGAAAGACGGCGGATCTCCTCAATCCCAGTGACACACATCTAATTGGCGCAGTTCAAGCGAGAGACGCCTACGGCCTGAACTACCTAGGAGTACAGCAGACTTTGTCACATGACTTGACGGGTAGCATCACCTCAAAATCTTGGTTAGGTTCGGCACAGGATGGCCTCTGCTCGGTTCCTGTTGGCCCAATCTCTGGTTACGGAATCGCCCAATCATCGGTTACTTACACCGAACTGACTAGCAAGGCTCTCCTTAGCACAGAGACCTCGATGTCACTAGATAACCAAGGAGACATGACCACGCTCGAAGCGACCTCGTTTGGAATTCCAGAGGATACCTTGGCGGATCTCATGCCCGAACTTCTCTTGCCTCTCAAGCCTGTGGAACTCACACCTCTCCTTGGCAACGCGATGTTGGAAGAAGGGAGCAGTGGTACATCTGGTGGATGGAAGTGGATTGTCGCTGGGCGAATAACCACAAGTTCGGGTGAGGTGGGTCTCCAAGTCAACCTACAGCACATCGAGGTTCAAGATTGCATAGGTAGGGCAAACATGGTGCTTCATGTTCTCCCCAACTCTCCTTGGCCGGTGCATCAACAGGTAGACATTCATCTAGAGAAGAGCAGGTATGATTCACCTAACTGTGGTGCATGGACAGAGTTTGTAATAGATCAAACTCTTCCAGACGGATCAATAAGTCTCCAGTACACATTGGTTCGCTCCACTTCGACTACCGGAGAGGGGATGATAGATTGGGGAGCTGGATATGGTGGTAGACCGGGAACCAATGCAGGGGCTCTGTCTGCCAATGAGAACTGGGGTGGTAGTGGCCTTCACATGCCAGATCGTTCCGAAGCGCGCGACTGGCCATTAGAGGACGCTGTTAACTGCATACTCAACAATAGCATCGAAGCTGAGGAAGCGTCGTCTTCTCTAGCCACTGGCGGCTATGTGTTCCAAGCGGTAGACGACCGTTCCATGGGTACAACTTCGTGGAATGTTAGTTGGGTCGACGACGACGATGCTGGTTGGGTTTTGGTGGAGGAGCGTACAGAGAATTGCTCGGTCATCGATAAGGGATCCATAGGAGATTCCGACAAACCTCCTCACCGCCGCGACAGCATCCCAGCGACGGCGTCACTCCAACAGTTGGAAGAGCGTCTCGTCGATCAGGCTCGCTATCCATCCTTAGTCGCAGACCTTGCACAATCAGGAGTAATCGCTGACGACGCCACTTTGGGCTATCTGCTCACAGTCCCACCCGAAGCAGGAGACATCCTAGAGTTGATTGAAGGATATCAGAGTGGCACTATAGGAGTCTATGGTCAAAGGGAGTGGTCGAGCGAAGGCATGGATCACAGGTTAGACTACGCTATCGACGCCACCACGGGAAGGATGGTTGGCTGGGCGAAGACATCCTCAAATTCGTGATTTGAGTTCAAACAGGAAGCGTCATCCTGAAGAGGTCTTGAGTAGCCCATGCAATCAGGTGGCGCTGATGGGAGAAGATGAGACACCATTCCCAGAGGCCTCTCCAGCCCCGATGATAATCGATGTAGAGTTCGAGGAGGTAGAGGTATCTTCGCCTGTCGAACGAGAGGTGGGGCAATCAGAGGTAAGAGAGCCGCTCGATCTTCCGCGCGCTGACCCCTCTCCATCAGGAAGGGCACGCGTCGTGACAGTCATCAACCAGAAAGGAGGTGTCGCGAAGACGACCACGGTGATTAATGTCGCAGCACATCTTGCTATTAATGGGCACAAGGTTTTGGTCGTCGATTGCGATTCACAAGGCAACTGTGGTACCGGTTTTGGTATCGACAAGTCGCGCGTCCGTTATGGAACGAGGTCTCTCATGGTAGAGCCAGAGATGGCCGTGAGAGCGAGGCACGCGACAGCCATCGAGAACCTCCATCTGATAGTCGCTGACAGAACATTAGTGGGGATAGAGGAAGAATTGATTGCAGAGCTTGGTAGAGAAAGGAGGTTGGCAGAGGGGCTCGAGCCGCTCCTACCGCATTATGACATCATCCTCATTGACACACCTCCATCTCTTGGTTTGGTTAGCATCAATGCCTTGGTCGCCTCCGATGCTGTCGTGATTCCCGTTCAGACGGAGTATTTTGCACTGGAGGGTTTGGCTCTTCTCGCCTCTACCATAAGAGAAGTCAGGCACCGATTGAATCCGCGCCTTGGCGTTGATGCAGTCATCATGACAATGCATGCTCCAACTCTTTTGAACAGCCAAGTAGCCGCACAACTCAAGGAGACATTCCCAGACCTTGTTGTGGAACCACCGGTTCGTAGGAACATAAGGCTAGCAGAAGCTCCATCTCATGGGGTTCCAATCCATATCCACGCTCCAAACTCACATGGCGGAAGAGATTACCGAAACCTCTCCGCTTCGTTAATCGAATTATGGGGACTCGGTGACAAGTGATGACAGAGGGATCCAAGCGCAAGGGTCTCGGTCGCGGCCTTGGAGATCTTCTCTCTGAGCACGACACTGATCTTCCGTTCCTCGGTGCTTATGGAGAAGCTTCCGGAGAGCACCAAGAAGGCTTGCCTCCGTCTGCAGGTTCCGACGATGGTGACCAGTTGCTGGCTGCAGTCGAGAGGCAACTCAAGTCGACACTTGGAGTTGAGTCAGTAACGACTGCAGACGCACGAATTGAGGTTGTAGGATTCCTGAAGGCGACCCAAGTAGAAGGCGAAGGAATCGTAATTGAGGTTGAAGGCAACCACCTTCCACTCGTTCCTTCCGATCTTGCTGTGCCAGGATTCATAGGAGGAAGTCTAGAAGATGACAGATCAGGTGCTAAGGTCACCATGATTCAGTGGGGTATTGAATCGCGCAGACTATTCGACAGACTCGCTGAACACCATTTACTCACTCAATGAAGACCGCTACTTCCTCCAAGGCCTTCCTTTGAAGGTTGGGAACCATGGCATTTTCAGCCGGATAGCCAACAGGTAGCAGTAGCATCGCTCGTTCGTGTTCAGGTCGCTCCAGAAGCTGTTCTAGGAACCTCATAGGAGATGGTGTGTGGGTAAGGGTCACCAGTCCCATGTTGTGAATGGCGGTGATGAAGATACCAGCTGCGATACCACATGATTCCATTGAGTAGTATGTTGGAGATACCTCACTGTTTGATCTGATTCTCTGGGTTTGACGGAATAGAACCACCACCCAAGGAGCGTCGGTGATATGTGTCTTGACGAAGTCAGTACCAAGTGGTTCCAAGACTTCGTTCCACTCCTCTGGAATTCTCTCTTCGTAGAACTTCCTCTCCTCGGATTCGGCGGCTTCCCTGATTCGCTGCTTCATGTCATTGTTTGAGATTGCTACGAATGTCCAAGGCTGAAGGTGCGCTCCAGAGGGAGCCGTACTTGCGGTTTGTATGGCGAGTTCGATCAAATCTCTCGAAACAGGTTTGTCACAGAAGTGTCGAGTCGTTCGCCTCCGCTCCATTGAATAGAGGAATTCTGAGGCGTTTTTTGTCATCTCTTCGGGAGTCAACTCATCGTACATCAGCGGCACGAATCCATCGCCATCTCCTTCCATAATGATTGACAGGTGCTTGGATGGTTCAACGGTTTCCCTCTTCTACCCCACAGTTGGAGCAAGCGAGAGAACCCATAGGATCCCATGCGGGAAGTACCACAGGCTCAGTCTTGAGAGCCTCTAGCATCTCATCATTGAGATAGGATTTGTGTGCGGCAATCTCGAACATGTACTCGTCATACCATGAGTCGTTCATGAGGTAGAATCCATCTTCTCCACTGTCCTTGGCGCCCCAGGAGTTCTCAACCCTCCACTTGCGCGCCACACCGTCTACTACATCGACACCAGTGAACAGCATAGCGTGAGTCATCAACGAGTGGTGGTAATCTAGTCTCTGTGCCTTGTCCAATCCGAACTCGACTCCGTATAATTTGTCGAGTTCGAACAGGTTTGCGTCCCAGAGCCCCCTCTTGCGGTGCATGTGCTTGCCGACATCGCACCCCATCCAAACAGTCTCTCCATCTTCGAGTATTCTTCTCGTGATGTCCTTCATGTCCTCAACCTCGACATTTAGGTAGGTTACCGGTGGACCACCCACTACATTTTGCAGAAAGTCAACAGTGTAAGTCTGCATCCTCTGATTGCGTGGGTCGTGGACTATGCAGACATAGTCGTTGTATTCGATGGTGACGAACTCCTCTCTAAATTCATGAGGAGTCATCATACCGCGCCGGTGGAATTCACCATCTTTATCCCGCCACTGCCATTCAAATTCAGTTGGTGGCGTTCCAAGATGGATACACAACATCCTCCAGACATCTTCCATTCGCTTCTCTTTGTGTGTGCGCGCATCGTTACTAGAACCGCCGCCATCAAGGATAGCTCTGATTTCACAAGCAGCGGAGCGAAGTAGGAGCCGTAGGTTAGCGTTCATCCACCTAGTAGCCGACGAAGATTGCGATTCAGGGTAAGCGGACTTAGGCACCAAGCCGTGCTTGTTGATGACATTGATTGCCATGTTCCACTGACCTCCATCTTCTGTAGGGTGGTCGAGAATCCAACCGATGGTTCGGTCGTCCAAAGGTCGCTCAGCAGTCTTGATGATTGCTTCCAAGGTGTGGTTGGCGCGCTCAAATTTGTCCCAGAAGTGAACGAATGCCTGTGAGAACTCGAATTCCTTGACATTCATTTTCTTCATTGTGCCGGGTCGCATTAGGTTAAGCACAGCAAACAGCCAACAGCGTCCTGATGCCCTCTGATTGGTTACCTTCCATTCATCCAACTTGGTCGAGAACGAGTAGTCCATGTTCTGAACAAGGTCACGTGAGAGAGCAACCTCCTGCACGGTCGTCGTTGTCACTGCATTCTGTGCAACGCGTGCAGCTGGATCGTCGTCGAACGCCTTTCTCATCTTCTTTAATTCAGCATCTGCTACTTCCCCTGGCAACTATGACACCCACTATCTACCGATGCGGACAGTGGCGGAACTAAGAGGTTCCTGATTCACTTTCTTCGAACCATTAGGGCGCCTATCGAAAGGGCGGCAGCCGAGAGAATTAGGGTGAATCCAGGAAGGTTACCTTCTCCATCACATCCAGAACCACCAGATTCATCTCCAGAAACCCAGCAATCAGACCAGATCTTAGCGCCAAAACCGCTCTCAGGGTATGTCGTCTCGTTACCATCTTGCCAGTTTAAGATGACGCGGTAGTTGACATATGAGTGGTCGTCTACGGGAACCATCGAAGCCCTCCAGCTACCATCGGGTAGGTAATCAGCGGTCTCCGGTGT
Source organism: uncultured Candidatus Poseidoniales archaeon (assembly GCA_964000875.1). Classification (GTDB taxonomy): domain Archaea; phylum Thermoplasmatota; class Poseidoniia; order Poseidoniales; family Thalassarchaeaceae; genus MGIIb-Q1. The sequence goes on along the minus strand of CAXFCF010000005.1, from coordinate 7,858 downwards.
TGGTTGTAGGCAGACTCCAGAATTGAGACAAACTTGCCATACCCAAGTGACTGTGGTTCCGTTTTCGCTCGCTTCTTCGTCGAGGAAGATTGCGACCTCAAATTCCTTGCCGTCAGAAGTAACACTAGGAGATTGTATTTCGGAAATTGGGGTGCCAGAGAGATCCATCTCCTCGTTGACTCCACCTTCACCAGCGCTGGCGGTTGGTGCTAATAGAAGCATAATGGCTGCGATGGCTGCCATGGTGCGCATATACCACCCGTGCGACGACTCATACATCATGGTTCACCTTGTTTTGCTCTCTTCAGAGTTCAAGTTCCCACAATTCGTCACCCACATTGTGAATAGTTTTGACCGCCTTTCCACCGGTTGCCGTAATCATCTCGTCGGATGACATCGAAGCCCAACCTATCGCCAATGGTTTGCCATGTTCTTGGTCTCTAATCCAAACTAGGTCTCCCTCTTCGACCGAATTACAACATGCGTGAATTCCTGCCGCCATGCAGTCTGCTCCGTTGAGAAGGAACGGTATCGCCCCATGATCAACTTCGCACCACTTCTTCGAAGGGTTCCATGCCAGCAGTCCTCTTAGGGTTGGGAAAGCTACTCTATCGCTTCCTTCCTCGATGGAGACCTCCATTGCCAGTGGCGAGCGGTTCACAATCAATAGGGACCAGGGGCCATACTCCGCTTGTTCAAGGAAAGCAGTCGTGAGGTCAAGTTCAAGCCCAATTGGCTCGGTCAGTCGAGAGAAGAGATTCTTGAGTTTTTTATGACGCACGGGTTTGCGTTGCTTCAACTTCCAATCCTTCGCCACAATTGCACCCTGTTGCCTGCACCCCTTGAATCCTCGGCTCTCTTAGACATGGCAAACATACTGAAGCACTCACCCTTCGCAGTATCATGAACGGAGCTTGGTCAGTATTCCGAAACTACGCTGCACATGCAGTTGAGATGGGAGCGGAAGTCACCGATTACCCTCGTTTTTTCCTTCAACCTCCTTCCGCGATAGTCGAGTCTGATGGTGATGGTAACGCGCCTCTTGCATTGGGTGATCCAAATGATTACGTGGAACACGAGGTTGAATTGGTGATTCGCCTTGGAGAATCCCTCACACCGGAGTCATTGTGTGTTGGATGCGACACTACTAACCGTACGAGGCAAGGACTTGCGAAAAAGAAGGGTTGGCCTTGGCTTGAAGGAAAGGGTTTCCGTGGTTCCGCAGTTTGTGGTACATGGGCACCCTACACGGGTGAGGCGTTTGAGATAGGCCTCTCTGTCAACGGAGAGGTGAAGCAGGATTCGACGACTGAACTGATGGTACATTCAGTGGAATTACTCATAGAGACATTACATGGTTGGTATGATCTTTCACCGGGAGATATGATCTTCACCGGTACGCCATCAGGTGTTTCGAGATTGCGACCGGGAGATGTGGTCGACGCGTGGTTGAAAGATGACGAAGGCAACATCGTCAGCGAGCTACACAGCGTTTGTGAATAATGTGAATCAGGGCGGCACAGACTCGTGTAGGTTTAGGGTCTGCCGCGCTTTGTCGACATCGTCGACGCTGAATACCAACTCCGCATCTCCTCGATACTTAGAGAGGATGTAGATTGATTGGATGTTGACTCCAGCCTCGCCTAGGCGTCGAGAGAAGCTAGCTAGAGATCCAGGCTGGTCAGGCATCACCATCTTGATTAGTTCTGCAACCGTGTATTCGATATTCAAATTGTCTAGCACCGCACAAGTCTGTGGCACCTGTTCGACGACCATCGCTACATTAGGAGCGACACGACCAATCGCACAGATCGTCTCGATGTTGATGTTAGCCTCGGCCAAAGCCTCAGTTACCATAGCTAAAGTTCCGGGTTCGTCAGGCAGAGCCATGCTGATTTCCATCATTGTTAATCACCTTGTTTCGATGCAGTGTTGTTCGCTATTTGAACCCAGTTGCCCCTTCTCATGGTCTATCGCCGCTTTCAAATAAGGGAAGTAGGTCCGCTGCATCCCAGAGGGATGAAGATGGCACACTGGCATGGTATATCACGTCGCAAGCCAACTGGCGGTCGCTTGAAGCGTCCAAACCGATACCGCGGTAAGCGCCGAACCGAGATTGCATCCGAGAAGCAATTCTCATCAGTTGGCGAGCCAAACCGCAAGTACTACCGCAAGCGATCTGGCATGCAGACCGTCCGCATCCTCTACGACAACATAGTCAATGTAAACAACCCGAAGAAGGGTACAACCACCAAGGCTAATCTCCTCACAGTGGTCGAGAGTCCAGCTGATGTAAACTATGTCAGAAGGAACATCCTGACCAAGGGTGCAGTGGTTGACACTGACAAAGGCAAGGTTCGATTGACTTCTCGTCCGGGCAAAGATGGCGTTCTCAACGGCGTTCTAGTCGATGAGTGAGCGTTGCATTTCCCTAACTGGTTGTCTTTCCAAGACCCGCAGGGCTGAAAGCATAGGACACCTCGGACTCTTTGGAGGACTCGACTTGGCAGACCACAATCCAGACCGCATCGTTCTCTGGCCTGGATACTTCAACACCAAGGCGTCTCGTAGTCAAGGTCGTCGAGTCGCAAAGAGTGCAGCCGTCAGCGATCCGACACTGGATACTCTGGCACTCGCTGCGAGGGGTTCGGGTCTTTCTAAGATGAAGCGAGAGTCTGGGATATCTCATCCCAAGCGCCCGCACCAGAAGGAAGGTCGCTTGTGGCTATCTAAGAAAGAGGCTGATTCTGTTCTTGGCACGACTTCAAAGGAGGAAATCATGCAGCGCATCGGTTCTGGTTGGAATTCGAAGCAGCGAGAGGTTAGAGAGCAAGAGGCTGCGGCTAAGGAGGCTGGCCCCAAGACTGGTGACAAGCGAGCCCGCTCGCAGCGACGCCAAGTCAAGGCGAAGGGTCAGAAGCGTGGCGGTAATAAGCGTCAGAAGTGGAAGATCTGAATCTACTTCATTCATCCCTGTTTACCTTGAAAGTCACTGCACGGACCCAACCAAACTCGTCCGGAATCGCTTGTGTCTGGATTCCGGTCAATGCATCGTAAAGCTCCTGTGTCACAGGTCCTACCAAGTTGTTGCAGTAGGTGGTACAGGTGTCTCCGTGGCATATTGCACCAATTGGACTGATTACGGCAGCGGTACCGGCGCAGAACGCTTCGTCTGCGGTTAGTGCAAAATCGACATCCACCTTTTCCTCAATTACTTCGTAACCGCGGGCGCGGGCGAGTTCAACTATTGAAGCGCGCGTAATCCCAGGAAGAATAGTTCCTGTCAACTCAGGGGTGTAGATGACACTGTCCTTAACACAGAAGAAGTTGGCAGCACCGACTTCCTCGATATAGCGATGGTCAACAGCGTCGAGATAGATTATTTCGGCGAAGCCGTCCTTCTTGGCTCCCTTGCTTGGCATCATACCAGGGGCGTAGTTGCCAATGGCTTTGACACCGCCAGAGCCACCGGGTGCAGCACGATGGAACTCATCGCTAACCTTGAGAGCGATGGGGTGCATTCCTCCCTTGAAGTAGGGTCCAACTGGGCAGACATAGATGATGAATGTGTATTCAGGAGCGGGTGCGACTCCGAGAATAGGTCCTGATCCCCAAAGTACAGGCCTGACATAGAGGGCTCCCTTTCCAGTTGGTGGAATCCAGCGAGCGTTGGCGGCAACCGTTTTTTCAATTGCATCGATGAACATCTCTTCGGGCACCGGTGGCATGCCTAGTCTTCTAGCACCGTCGGCCAACCTTGCGGCGTTGCGCTCGGGACGGAACAGCACGATACCACCGTTCACACCTCTTTGAGCCTTCATTCCCTCGAACAATCCTTGGCCGTAGTTTAGGACTCCAGCGGCGGGTGATATGGTGATATCACCATATGGCTCAAGTTCACCAGGTTTCCACTCTTCACCGAGTTTGCATGTGGCTCGATACATCATATCAGTAGGAGTGAAACTGAATGTCAGAGAATCCCAATCGATTGCGACCTCATCACTCATCGAACCACTTCCTCGACACATAGGGTGGAACCCTATCATCTATTGAGAGGTGGGTGAGGTTCTCAACGGTTACGCAGACCAAGCCTGCGAGGGGTCTTTGTCCCGCGGCGTATCCCCTCAAATCGATGGGCTCTGTCAACCTCGATGCTTGCGTCATCCAAGGTTCCTATCTTGGGAGGGACACCACTGATGGTCCCGAGACAGTTGTTGAACTCTGGTGCCGAGCAAAGCAGGGGCACTCTCTCCTAGTTTTGGTCAAGGGGATGCGCCCATTTCTGGAGATATCTGTGCCAGGGCGTCCTGATAATTCCAAAGGTAGCCCTTCGTTAGATCAAGTAAGTGCAATCAAGGGTGTAACCAAGGTGCACGAACCTGTCGACAAGTGGACTGAGTTAGGTGTCAAGCCACACTGGCGAGTTGAGGTAAAGCAGCCACATGAGGTTCCAAGAATCAGAGAGTTACTGTCCAAGGATTGGGAACTATCTTCTGCTGATGTTGTCTTCGTCAACCGAGTTTTTCTAGACGCAGATGTTGGCCCACACATCACATTCTCCGCTGACCTTCTTTGGGTCGATGAAACGAAGGTACCAGAGTTGGCTGACGCTGTTCCATCTTCCAATCGTGGTGAAAAGGGTAGACGTCACGCTGCGGAGGAGATTAGAGAATCCGGCGGCTCAGGACTCTATCCTGTTGATGTCATAGCTGTCTGTCATATTTCTGATATCAGTAGATGTGAACCGTTCCAAGCCCCATTTGTCACTATGTCGTTCGACTTGGAGACATCGATAGTAGAGGAGACCGTCCTATGTGCTGCTGCAGTGGTTCAACAAGGAGAATCACGTGAAGTATTCGAGTTCAAGGGTTCTGAGAGGGACATCCTATCCGGTTTGACGAAGATTGTTCGCGAATGGGATCCCGACATAATCACCGGCTACAACATCGACAACTTCGATCTCACGCGTCTCAATTCGAGAACCAAGGAACTCGCTAACAAGCGGAGCATTGCAGAGGTCTCCGATTTGTTTGGGTGGGGTAGGGTTCCTCTTCTAGAGTCCGAGTCTAAGCGACTCACACCCTCCCGCGACTCAAACCGAAGGGCGTGGCGAATACACGGCCGGGTTGTACTAGATGCCTGGTGGCAGGCGAGAATGGTTTTGAGACCACAGCGTGAGACCCTGAAATTTGTCTGTCAACTTCTCTGGCCAGATCGTGAGGATCTGCAAAAGATGGATGTCGATGCTTCGAAGATGGATAAGGAGTGGGCTGAGAGACCTGAGGTTGTAATGGAGTACTGCGTACAAGATACCATACTACCTCTTGAGATACTAAACGAGATATCCGCCATCGAGCGTAAGGAGGCGCTCGCGGCAGTTGCCGGGATGCCACTGGAGACTGCCATCGCTGGAACCACATCTCAATGGATTGACAGTCTAGTGATTCGTCTCGCTGATCGCGAATGCATTGCAGTCCCTCGTACGCGTCGAGGTCCTCGTGGTGATCAGATAGTTGGGGGATATGTTCACGAGGTTGAAGCAGGTGTCCACGAATGGATAGCAGTTCTTGACTTCAAGTCAATGTATCCTTCGATAATGATTGCCAACAACATATGTTACACTACAAGGGTAGACGCCAAGATTCGACCAGATGAAGTAGATACTGAATCTCATGAGTCACCTATTGGAGCAACATACCTCCCAGCGAGTTTCAGGAAGGGTTTGGTTCCCCGGTTGTTAGAGTCGTTGATGGAGCAGCGCGCTTCTCACAAGCTTTCACATTCCGAGGCAATCGAGAACGGAGACACTGCATCCCAACAGTTCCACTACGAGATGCAGTTTGCAGTCAAGATACTCATGAACTCATTTTACGGAGTCTTCGCATCAAATTTCTATCGCTTTACTCATCCAGATCTTGGTTCATCGATTACAGCTTGGGCTCGTTCAAACATCAAGGGGATAATTGGACAACTTGAGGAGGAGGGGCATCCAGTAGTCTACTCGGATACTGATTCTGTGTTTGTGCGCGCTCCAGTAGGTGAAGGCGTACCAGGCAAGGAACCGGTTGAGGGAGAGGACAGATCCGCTTGGGATGATTCGGCCAAGGAGATGGTCGAGTTCGGCCAGACCCTTGCTGATCGATACAGCCGTGAAGGTGCCGAGTTGGAGTTCGAGACAGGGCTTTCGGTGTTCTTTTCACATGGAGTGAAGAAGAGGTATGTCGGCCGAGTAATTTGGCCGGAAAGAAGCATGTTGGTGCGTGGCTACGAGATGCGTCGAACCGATTCTTTCAACCTTCTAAGCGATGCCATGACCAATATGCTCGACCAGATTTTAGATGGCGAATCGGACGCTGCTGTGAAGTCGTGTATGGAACTCATTGCCAAGGTTCGTTCTAGGAATGTAAAGCCGAGGGATCTTGTGATTAGCAAGTCATGCAAGGGTCGCGCGCGTAAGGATGGATCCATTGATTTCGAAAGTGTGTACAGTAATCCGAACGGTTTGCCAACAGTTCGCGCCGCTAAACAGCGAATCAAAGCAGGCCTCAACTTCACGCCCGGCATGAAGGTCGGTTGGTTGGTAACCGATGGGAGCAAGAGTCCAATGGAGATATCCGCTTGGTTGGAGGATGAGACAGGGGTTGAGCAAACAGATTTTGACCCCGAGTTCTATGCAAAACGTTTGGCTACCTCCCTTGGTAGGGTGACCGAAGCGTTTGGTTGGAGCGCAGACGACCTCCTCAAGGGCAACAGACAGACCACTTTGTTCTCGTTCTGAAGCGCTCCCCAAAAGTTCCGACTTCTCAGCGTCGGGAAAGCGAATGGTTGATTGCATAGCAATCGTCACCGAAGACCATGAACACTCGGAGTTTTCTCGTTACGACTCTCGTCCTAATCATGTTCGCAAGCGCTCCATTGGCAGGCTGTCTTGAGTCAATTGGTGGCAACAGCGCACCTACGGCGAACTTTTCGTTTACCCCTAGTGGCACACTCAAAGCGGGCATGTCAATCAACTTCGATGCATCTGCCTCTTCTGATGCGGAAGAGGATGATCTGACCTACTCATGGGACTTCGGTGATACAAACGACGGAGATGGACGCACCATATCTCACACCTATTCTCAGGCAGGCGATTACACCGTGAAACTGAGTGTCTCCGACGGCGAGTTCGAGGCACAGGAAGAGAAGACTCTGACGATTTATTCAGCCGACGCTGCCGAGCCTAATGCTGAGATATTCACCAATAAGGCCAATGGTTGCGACGATGAGGATCCTCCTGCAACGGGAACCTACATTCTAGTATGGATATGCGACGATGACCTCGCTGAGTCTGAAGACGATTGGAGTCCGGAGACTACTGTTACCCTCGATGCATCAGATTCTACCGCAGGAAGTGCGGAAGCTTGGCTCGTAAGTTGGAAGTGGGATCTCAACATCAATGTCGACAGCGACGGTGATGGTGACAAGTCGAACGATGTTGATGCTGAGGGAGAGACCCACCAGTGGACCACAACCGCCGGTGAATGGCGTGTGCAGGTGACGGTCACCGATGATCAAGGTATGAGTTCCACAGCTAACACATGGGTCTATGTAAACGCGAGAGCCACTTGGTCGGATATGGAAATCGGCCGGAACAATTCGGCTGACAATCCGCGCAAGGAGTTCACTGTGGATTTCATCTACAACTTAGAGGAGAATCTGAAACTCAACAATCTCTACGCCAGAGTGGTCTATCCAAAAGAAGACCCAGGTGCAGGTTTTGGATTAGAACTTGACAATGAGATGAATCTCTATTTCTTCAACGAGACAGATGAAGAGGTCAGGAACAGTACCTCTGCGGATAATTCGGAGCGAACAG
>CAXFCF010000004.1:0-15655 GCA_964000875.1 uncultured Candidatus Poseidoniales archaeon | reverse complement strand
TTCATGTTCGATTATGTCCCTGAGATGTACAGGGCGGAGTTCGCCGACACTGAGCAGGAGGCTTTGGAATGGGTCGACGAGGTCATTGCAGGGAAGTTAGCAACCAAGCGCCGACCACCCGAACTTCTGACTCGGGATGTAGTTGCCAAGGCAATCAACTCCGAGCGTGAGGCAGGTCGATCCAGCGAGCATGGAGGCGCCTACCTAGATATCTCTTGGAGGGATGAGGAGCAAGTGAAGAAGAAGCTGCCAGGAATGTATCATCAGTTCAAGGAACTCGCCGCTGTCGATATCACGAAGGAACCGATGGAGGTTGGTCCCACTGCTCACTATGTCATGGGCGGTGTCAAGGTGAACCCTGAGACCCAAGAGTCGACAGTACCTGGTCTCTATGCTGCTGGTGAGGCAGCCACAGGATTGCACGGTGCCAACCGACTCGGTGGCAACTCCCTTTCAGACCTAATCACCTTTGGCAAGAGAGCCGGTGAGTTTGCCGCCAAGGCGGCTAGTGAGATGGATGGTTGGGCGGCTATCGAACAATCGGATATTGAAGAAATTGTTTCTGAGACAATGGCACCTTTCGAGCGAAAGGATGGAGAGAACCCTGCAAAAGTCGTTCAGGATCTGAGGGCGATGATGCAGGAGAAGGTAGGTATCATTCGAACAGGTAAGCAACTCGCTGAGGCGCTCGATGATTTGGAGGAGATTCGCGCACGTGGAGAGAAAACCTCACCCGGTGGAAGCCTGATCTACAACCCTGGTTGGCATCAGGCATTGGAGATTTCAGCAATGGTCGATGTAAGTAAGATGTGCGCGATGGCAGCACTCGCAAGAGAAGAAAGCCGAGGCGGGCACACACGTGATGATTTCCCAGTCCCTAATCACAAGAAATGGGGCAAGATCAACAGCGTCATCTGGATGGACGAGTCGGGTGAGATGGCTATGCGCCACCAGTCGTACCCGGCGGTAGAGGAGAGGCTGAAGTCATTGCTCGACACCGATGATTTGCATGAGGAGGATGAGTGAAGATGGGCAAGGATGTGACCTTCAGAGTCTTCCGCGGCGAACCTGATGAGGATGGTACACCACTCGGAGAGATGGTCGATTACACTGTTGAGATGGATGAGGGAATGGTAGTTCTCGATGTCATCCATGAGATTCAGGCTGAGCACGCACCAGACCTTTCTTGCAGGTGGAATTGCAAGGCAGGCAAGTGTGGCTCATGCTCTGCTGAGGTTAACGGCAAACCTCGCTTGATGTGCATGACGAGAATGGCTGACATTGAGGAGGAGACTCAGGAGGGTGAGCCGGTTGTTGTCAAGCCGATGCAGGCCTTCCCTCTGACTAAGGATTTGGTCAGTGATGTTTCATGGACATACGAGATTAACAAGACGATTCCACCCCTAAATGGCCCGGATGAGATGGATTGGAAGTTCGATCAGAAGGAGGCGGACAGAGTTCAGGAGTTCCGAGCTTGTATCGAATGCATGCTTTGCATCAACACCTGCCATGTAATCAGGGAGCACCAGATGTTCGATGAATTCGCAGGGCCACGATTCTTCGTCAGGCTGGCTAATCTTGAGATGCACCCTATGGATCAGAGTGATCGCTTGGAGATGATCAAGGATGACTATGGTCTCGGCTACTGCAACATCACCCGTTGCTGTACTGAGGTTTGTCCAGCTGAGATTAACATCACTGACAACGCGATTATTCCATTGAAGGAGAGAGTCGTCACTGAATATTACGACCCGTTAGCATTGTTGTCCAAAAAACTAGGTCTTAGAAAGTGAACGATATTTCCTTTCACGTAAGTCGTTCTGATATGATTTGCCGAACTCTGAACCATTTTCCTTTACCCACTCCGAGAAGAGTTTCTCTCCCAACGGTTCCTCGTCGGATGCCATCAAACCTCTCATCAGTCCCTTAATCTCCGCACGAGTGATGACTACATCGCGAAGGAGTAAACCCATGCACCAACCAGCCATCCAGCCAACAGTAGGTGGCATCGGCAGGATCAACCTCTTGACCCCAATCGAGTGAGCAATCAGGGCTACGAACTCGCGGTAGGTGAAACATTCAGTCCCCGTCACATCCAATGTTACATTCTCCCGCGGCACACTTTGTTCCACGGCAATCCTCGCTACATCTTTCACATGAACAGGTTGTATGGGATAGCGGCCTCGTCCAAACAGGCCGAATACAGGAAAACGCCGCAACATCCAAGCGATGTTGTTCACTAACACATTACGGCCACCACCGAACAGAACTGTCGGCCGCAATATAGCGTAGGAGTGGTTTGAGGCAGCAAGTGCTTCCTCGACTGCGACTTTGCCACGGAAATACGACCAGTCTGGCGCTAAATCGGGGTGTGCCACTGAGAATTGGATTATTCTCTCTACACCTGCCTCCTCGGCTGCGGCAAAGAGCAGGATTGTGTTGTCTACAGCTTCTTGATGGTCGAAAGATCTTCGGTGATCGTTGTATCTCACCCAATAGGTGTTGTAGAGAACCTCGGCTCCACGTAACGACTCGACCAGTGAATCATAGTCATCGAAGTTCAGGGGGTGAGCCTCTACCTCCCCCTCGAAGGGGTCATCCCTGCCCACTGAGTTGGTCAGTGTCCTTACTCTGAAACCCCTCTCTAACAAGGCGTGGGCAATCCATCGTCCAGTATATCCGAAAGCTCCTGTGACTACATGGAGGGGCGGGCTCATATCTATCAGTCCAAGATTATCAAATAAAAAAAAGCACGAGGGAGGGAGGCGTTGCCCCCAATCTCCCCCGTGCGTCGGCTGTCTTTCATTGATAGGTGTGTGTCGAGGCTCAGTCGAGGTGATCGACTCTTAGCTTCTTGACGTTGGCCTTCCAGACCTTGTCTGGTAGCCAAGCAGGGCCATTTGCTGGCTTGGCCTTCTGCTCTCGCCATCCCTCAAAGACGTGTACGCGCTTTGTACCACGCTCACGTAGACGGATATCAGTCTCGCCGCGACTTGCCGCCTTCAGGGCTGCGCCCCTAGGTTGCTTGCTCGCGAACACCTGGCTCGTGTCTTTTCCGCCCGACATTAGGACGAAGTACTTCTTTCCACTCATTTCGGATTACCTCCGTGAGCGCAGCCTTCGTTGAAGGTTACTTAAGTATTAGGGTAGATGAACGGGACACTGCTCCCCATTTCGGTGTTTTTTGAGAATACCAAGGCGTCAGAATGGCCGAATTTAGAGAATCCCCGTTTTACGGTAAAATGAAGGATTGTTAGCAAAAATAAAAATATATTTACAAACATATCTGGTAAAGTATGCATTCGATAGACTGCATTACATTGGAGCGATGAACTCAGAGTTCAGCGCCCGCTAGGGTCTTGGTATCAATCACTCCATCGACCGATCGGATGCATTCCACAACACCCGCAGCTATGTCGCTCATTGTCTCCCCAGACATCTTGACCAACAAGTCGTAGTCACCAAAGAGGAGGGTAGCGTCTTCTACTAAGTCCAAACCTTTGATTTCCTCGAAGACAGACATTTCTGAACCTGGCTTCACATTGACTAGCACATATCCAACTGCCATCGGTCTGCCCTGTGCCAATCGAAAATCAAGGCTTCGGCTCTTCATCATCTCCAAGAGCCAAACTTTCGTCCACCCAGTCTAGGCTGGAATCCTCCTCAAGCTCTTCCGATTCAAGGGTCTCGACAGTCTCTTCTGTTACCAATTCATCTTGTTCTTGACCAAGAATGCTCATTGCCATTTCATGCAATGCTACATTGACTTCTCCTTCTTCTCTGGTTTCGGTAGGTGCAGACCAAACTGAGCTACTTCCATCATCAGCATCCTGTTCAATATCGTCGTCAGTTCTCATGATCTTCACTGCCGCGGCAGTAGCCGAAATTATGACTATGAATAGTAGTATGATTCCTGTAATTATCATAATAGTAGTTCCCATTTCATCATCTGTTTCTCCTTCAACCTTGGTTTGATTCTCACTCTTGTCCCCTTCAGGCGGGGATGCAGGCATTATACCCGTACGTGTGTTTGCGACTTGGTTGCCTTGCGCGTCGGTACATCCTATCGTAGAGGTGAACGGCGCCCCGGTAGTAGGTGGCATCCAATTCGCTTCGTACAATCCATGGTTAGGCAGTGCCCCCTCCGATTCCATCACTGTGGAACCGTTGTCGTTGAGTATCAGGAATGTACAGGTGGTTCCGTCATGCCCATCAGGGTCTGATATGGTAGCTCCCATGATGCCCAACTTGCCTTCGACGGGGTCACCGTATTGATTCACTACCGTAGGTTCACTGAAGAGTATCGTCATTGGGAAATCGGTGGAACCGCGTAGGCCGTCCTCATCAGTTGTCATGACACTCAAGGTAGCGTCACCTCGGGTGAACTGATTGGATAGCGTAATCTCGAACCCCATTAGTGAAATTCCTGAGGAGTCGTTCACCATGCACCCCTCAAATTCGGGAGAGTTTACATCCTTGGTGCCGAACTGTGAGAGAGTCCCGTCTTGAGAGACCATGAGTGACATAGTATCAACCGATCTGTGTGGGGAGAACTGCACAAGACCAAGGTAAGATACACCCCGGTTCAATTCGAACTCATTCAAATCACAGAAGAAGACATCGAACACCTCAGTTGATTGAAGATGAATTGGCCACTCAGCATCGAAGATTTGAGTAATTTTGGAATCTTCGTCGGTAATTGTAACTGTGACTTCCAAGATGCCAGCCTCCAAACCCGGGGGGGGCGCTGCTAGAGTCCATTGTGAATTAGGGATGGAAGATCCGCCCATCTCGGCCGAGAAACCAACAGGGTCGTGGCCTGGCCAAGTCGCTTCCCATGTGAAGGAATACTCCTCTGACAACGGGTCGTCGACATCACTGATAGTGAAACTCAGCATTTCTCCTTGTGGCGGGTGTGTGCCATGTGCAAGGTATCTCTTGATTCCTTCTGAGTCTACGAGTTCTATGTCTAGTTGGAATGGCTCATCGTGTACGCTGAACCTTCTGGTGGTATGGAGTAGACCATCCGAATCGAATAGGTCAATGTCGATTGGCTCCTTCGAGCCACCCCACTCTGTTCTCCAAATTGCTTCGTAGCAGCTTATGTCTTCGAAGATGCTCTCCGTTGGGACGACTTGTGTCGCCTGCCCCTGAGTTGAGATAATCATCGGTAGTTGTGTAGCTGGGTCGTGATCCGGATCGTCAACGCATGCACGTAAAGTGTAGTTTCGGTCACGAACCAAGGATGTATCACCCATTGGTTGCAGGTGTGTAACATCGTTCCAGTTTGCTATGTCGATACCATCGACATGAACGCCGAACCAGACTTGAGGGGCATCGTTGACCTGCACCGCGGACTCAAGTAACAGGTGATCAATCTGATTCTGTGCGTCCCTCACCTCGGAGATCAAGTCTAGACTACCTAGGGGAATGTTCGTCGGGATCTTGAGTGGTACATACCACTGTATTTGGTCGGTTGTAGTGGCGTTGATGAACTCCCAAGATTCGCCAGAGCTGTTTAGTCTCCAACCGAGCCGAACCCTGTCGACATAGAAATCGTCAGAAGTGGTCATTGTGCAGCCGATGGTATCCCCGCGGTTCGCTACCCAAGTCGAGCAAAGCAGAGATTCGGCAACTGGTGGTTGGTTGACCTGAAAGTTGAGGGTCTTGACATTGTTGCTAATCACACGCTCTGGTTTCAACCAATCCAATGAGCGGTAGACGATTATGTACTCGTTGAAGCCCACCCTCGTTGGAGTGATATTCACAGAGATAACCTGGCGTGATCCGGGAGAGTCACCCGACGGCATCTGCAGTGTATGGTTAGCCATCAGTGTGTTTCCTATTCTGTCTCTGACCTCGATGTACCCATTCACTTCTCCTGGAGCAAGGTTCTCGACAAGGAGTTCAAGGCTGCCGTTCACACCAATTGATAGGGTTCCGTTGGTTCTCACTGCGGACAGATTGACATCATGCAGGATGTCCGCGTATGGCGACATTTTCGGGTCACCCACGACAGTACCCATCCACGAAATCATCGGGTTGGCGGCGTAGTTCACTTCGGCGAAATTGTAGCCGTAGGCGTAGTAAGGTAACAGTATGGAAGGGTATCCTACAGCAGACAAATATGGCTCGTAGACATACCCTTTGACTCCCGATACTCCATCTTCAAGCAGATCTGCTACGAGACTCTGTCCGTAATTAGTCCCCCAAGCAAATGATCTGCCCCCAGTGCTCACCGCGGTTTCTGCAATGCTACCATCCACCCAGTCAAAATGTGGTCTGATGGCTCTGAGGTTCATCGTATCGAAGAACACGGAACCGTTGATTGTGACATTGTCGAAGTCGTTAACCATCCTCACTTCAAACATAGTTGCGTTCGCATCGGGACGGAATCGCATTGTTCGCGACTCCCAGGAGGTGGAGAGTTCGCGGGAAGAACTGATGTTAGTCGAGAGAACGGTGCCATTCGTGTCCAACCCATCAACCTCTATCCACCAGTCACCGTTTACCCATCCCTCTTTCATTGCATAGCCGTAAACAATCCAAGCGTGGCTTTTGAGGTCATCTTCGAAGTCGTAGTCTTGAGATACTGCAGCGGTTGCTGAACCCGAACCGCTGTAGGAAGGACAAGAGATTGCCATATCGTTTGCTATGTCTCCTATTTCGGTACTGTTTAGTGTTCTGTTCCAGATACGGACATCATCGATCATTCCCTCGAAATAGGCGTTGCCCGCCCTGTTTACACCGAACTTGTACAACTCGATACTGTCTATGGTTCCGTTAGGAACCTGAGTCATTCTTACCTGCACTCCATCCATGAATTGAGTGACAGTCGAGTTGGCGAAAGTCACTACTAGATTTGTCCAGTCACCCAGAGGCATCTCTCCGAAAGAGTACGAGACATTGTGGTAAACCTCCCAATCTCCATTTGCCCCACCACTCGCTTGGATTTGGAACGAGTTTGAGTCACCTGCGACATCGTTGACTGCAATTGCAGAAGAGTGCCTACTCTGATTGACATTGTCAGTCTTGACCCACAGTGAGACTGTGAACGCTCCTCCCCAGTCTTGGACATCGACTTTTGCGTAGTCGTCGACACCATCAAACTCGTAACAGTTACCAAATAGGCAGTTTGTCCAACCCGAACCATTGTTGGTTCCGAAGAATGTTAGGTTGGAAGAGAGCGCTGTATCGGCCGCATTGGTTCCAGCCGTCTCGTCGAACGCCCAGTGATGCAACAGGCTCTGGTTGGTTGGTGGCTTTCCATCACCACGGAATAATGCGTTTGCTGGGATAATTTGCTTGTTAATGCCTGGTCCCGACCAGTAGAGTTGGAATCCTGCGTAGCCACCATGTTCGAAGAACTCCGTTCGTAAGTGATGCTTGCCGGCGTCGAGCCAGATTGTGTTCGATGTTTCGGACATACCGTGAACGCCACGGTTGGAGGCGGCCTCGACTCCATCAATCCAGAGGACAGTACCGTCATCGCTTCGAAGATAGAATGTCCAGTTGCCTGCCGTTGGAACATCGATTGCCCCAGTGTATCTTACTGACCAGTAGTCTAGGAAGCGGCTGTCGAGTCCGGTCCAAGTGGATAAGGTTGCAGGCCAGTTGATGGTCGACTCGACTCTGGTGAAGTCCGGTGTCCTTCCAGTTAGATCGGGCATAGTCGAACTGTTGTAGGAAACTCCGGCGTTGTCGAAGTATTCGGCCAGTAATCCGTTCGTCTGATTGGCTGTAGTCTGTGTACAGGGTGCCGAGGTGATGGCACCTTCGATAGCTGCATTGCCGTTTCTCTTGATTGCCGTCTGCCTATTCCAAGAGAAGCTCTCGTCGATGTTTACAGGAGGGTTGACTCCTGTCCAGTACTTCGAACCAGTGGACCAACTCGAATCACTACTATCGAAGCCCGAGTTGGGGAGCCAATTTTGATCCCATGACCCGTCGTTTGAACCCCAGGATGCGTAGAACATGATGTCAGTCTGGTTGGTTACGAATGTCGAGTTCTGATTGAAGTGTACAGGTAACCCCATGGTTCCGTTCATTGTCGTGTTGGTGTCGTACAACATGTCGTTCCACCACTTGTATCCTGATCCGTTTCGATTGGTGGCGAGATCCAGCACCGCTCCGCCTCTGCTGCCGAACGAGTTGTTTGCTTTCTCTATCAGCCCAAGTGCTGTTTCGACGGTATATCCGTTGAGCCGGGTCACTAGGTAGAAACCCTCCTCGGTTCGGGAAAACTGCTTCATTTCCTCACCAGCTCCAGGACCATAGGTATGGGAATCCCACCAATTCTGATGAATCGATGCGTTGTAGATTCCGTCTACTAGGCCGATTTCTTGGTCGAAAGCCGCCTTTCCATCCCCTGGACCATTCACTCTCAGGGGGATACCCTTCGTAGTAACCAAGTAGTTGAGCGTACCAGAAAGGTTCCTGTCGCTCAGCATCATCCTCAATGGTTCAGCGAAGTATTGATCGAACTGATCAGGGTTGATGGTCTCCCCTGTGGGGGTGCTTTCATTGTCAAACAGGAATATTCGGTCAGGGGATATGTTCCGTGCTTGGACGAAAGCGTAACCGATTTGTTTGCTGACCTCGCTCTCGTTGTTGATTAGCACGCCAACATCGGAGTAGTCGATGTAGGATAGGAAAGTGAATCCTTCGGGGATGGCAACATCGCCCACTGTGCTCAGGTTCCATGGGTCATTGGTCAGTTGTGAAGGCTCGGCCTCGGCAAGTCTTAGTTCTCGGGTTTCTCCACCGTGAATGAATAGTGGGGCGAGGAACAGGAAGGTCAGGAAAAGTGCCAACCTCCTATCACTCATGAAGTTTGGACGCGTAGCGTCCATCAAGACCCTATCGCTCTTAGGAGCCCTCTAACTTCACTCGGCACGATTAGGCGTGATTCTGGTGTATGGGAGATTCATAAGGCGAGAGGTATATTGCGAACGGCCTTTCCTGCTAGTCTCATGGCGGATGTCTTCCTCGCTCGCAAGTGCCGAAATGGCCTCGTCAAGGTGCTTATCGGTGACATCACGAAGACAGAGGCTGATGTCATGGCAACAGCCGCTAACAACCGCCTCGCGGGACGTGAGGGTGTTGACTCGCAAATACATCAAGCAGCAGGAGAAGGCTTGAGGGAGGCGTGTGATGAGATTGCACGTGAGCGAAGGAAGGAGAACCTGCAGCCCTGTCCAGTGGGAACCGCTGTTGTAACAGATGCTTTTGACCTAAATGCAGGTAAACTGATTCATGTTGTGGGTCCCGATTGCAGGCGTCCTAATCAGGACGAAGGTAGGAGAGGCTTGCTCAAGAAGGCCTACGATGCTCTCTTCCAAGAGTTGCAGGCAATGAAGAAGGTCTCGACGATTGCGACCCCCCCACTCAGCATGGATGTTTTCGCCTACCCGCACCGCGAGGGTGCTCGTATGACGATGGAGATAGTTCTCTCTTGGATGGATGGGCCCGACTCCGAAGGTATCGACGAGTTCCTCATCGTGACGCAGGAGATGAACTTCATCAATAATCTGAGAACCATTTACAGGGAGTCTGAGGATCAGTTCGCTGGTTCAGATATTACTAGGCAATACCGGTGATATCACTCTTCTTCGCTGGTGAATGAGCTCGTTCCACCACCAGTTCGCACATCTTTCCACTCCTTTGCAATCGCTTCAGCAGTTTCGGATTGATCCCAAATATCTCTCTTTAGAGCCGGGCGGAATGGGAGTCTATACACGGTTCGTCCATCTTGTGTGGACACCTTGTCGAGCATTCTCTTGCCGAATAGCGAGAATACAACCTTCCTTGCGAAATCAGGTCGGAACAGTTTGCCGATGAAAGGTAGTCCGTCCTGTCGTTTTTCCTGATCTTTCATCCAGCGTGCGATTAGTCGATTGAATCCCTTGTCTCCAACGCGATTCATTAACCAACGATTGGCGACACTGGTCTCGATTGTAGGTAGGAGATTGGAACGGACTTCCTTCTCGTAGTCACACTCCCCTAGTATCGCTTGGGCTGCATATACTCCACTTGTGACTGCGTACCTCATTCCGAATCCCCACATGAAGTCCTGTAGTCCACCTGCCTCTCCGACAAAGTGTCTGCCGTCGACCGTGTAGCGTTGATTGAGTGTGAAGTCTCCTTTCCCTCCGACTCTCTTGATCGGTTTTCTGTCAAGATCTGGATAGTGCTCCTCGTACCATGCGATGGTTTCGTTCAGGAATCGTTCACTCTTCCTCTGTTTTCTCCAAAGGCAGGTACAGATCAGGCCTATACCGTCGATGACGATTAGGTATGCATACGCACCGGGTGCGAGTTTGTCATTGAAGTGGAATGCTACCTTGTTTGGATACGAGGTCTTGAAGATTTCACCGTAGGCCACGGCTGAGGTGTCCTTGGGTCCTGCGGCAACTATGTCACATTCACTTGCGTCGACGCGCGTCTTGTAGTGAATCTTGGCACCAGCTGCCAAAGCCTGTCGCTTGAGGCCTTGGTCGATGGTGTGGTCGGAGGTGCCTCGCTCGACCACTCGAAACGCTATCTTAGGCCCCCAGGCCTGAGTAATCTTGTCATCGGGGGCGATTACATCGACCTCATGGAAAGCAGTCGCCTTGAACTCGTCTGGGTCGATTCCCCAGCCTCGCAACTCGTCGAGGAAGTCGATGTCGCTAGTCCAGTTCTCCAGCCCTTGGAAGTCACCATCGAATCGGGCACCCGAGTCCTCGCGGATGTCGTATACATCAACCTCACGGCCCGCTTTGGCGAGTATGGTGGCAGCAGCCAAACCTGAGAGACCCGCTCCCATGATTTTGATAGGCTTAGAGGCCCCCTCATCCTCTCCCATGGGGGGTGGCGAGTCGAGATATTGGGATGAACTCTCCGCCGTAGTCAAATTGAAGCGAGAGCAGGTGATGGTGGCTACATGGAGCCGAGTGGTAGGGTCACGGTAATACCCGCAGCCGAGGCTCTAGACCCAGATTCGATTCGTCAATATTTGGATCTCGGGGGCTGTGGCAGCGTCGTCTCATTCGTAGGTATAACACGAGGGGTAGACGAAGGTGTAACGGTTGAGAGACTAGAGTTCGACGCGTGGGAGGAACAGTTACCCAAGGTTCTCACACGATTGGGTGAGGAGGCTGTATCTAGGTTCTCAGTTTCGTCAGTAGTTCTCTCGCATAGAGTAGGTTCGGTCAGTCCAGCCGAGCCAATTGTAGCAATTCATGTCGCAAGCCCTCATCGTAAGGAGGGCTTCGAGGCGTGCAGTTGGTTGATTGATGAGTTGAAGGCTCAGGCGCCGATTTGGAAGAAGGAGATTCGCGCCGATGGTACTGTATGGAAGTCGGGGCTCGGGTGATTCGATGGAAGAGACGATTCCAGCAATAGTCGACATCGGTTCGAAACCCATAGTTTCCCGCACTGCGGTAGCTGAGGGGTTCCTCCGTCTTTCAGATGATTCCATCCAAGCGGTGCAAGGTGGTCAAGTTCCCAAGGGTGATGTGTTACAAGCATCGACAATCGCTGCAATCCAAGCGGTCAAGGAGACTCCTAGAATAGTCCCCCATTGTCACCCGATTCCAATTTCTTCATGCGATGTTGATTGGCAACTCAAGGGCGACGGTATTCTCTGCAAGGTAGAGGTGTCTGCCGATTGGAAGACCGGCGTCGAGATGGAGGCTATGACAGGTGTTTCGGCTGGTTTGTTATGTGTTTTTGATATGCTGAAGTCGTTTGAGAAGGACGATAACGGACAGTATCCGACCGCGCGTATCGAGTCTGTTTATGTGGTTGAGAAGAGAAAGCAGGCCTGACAACAGGATTGAGAACCCCTCTCCCTTCGCGGGTGTTATGGGAAGTACCAGTGACTTGGTCGGGCACTTCATTCGAGCCACCGAAGCAGCGGCTATAGCCGCAGCCGAATACCGTGGTCATGGAGACGGTAAGGTGGCGGACGGAGCCGCGGTAGAAGCGATGCGTTCGGTCTTCGACGATGTTCCCTTCGATGGTCGAGTGGCTATTGGAGAGGGTGAACGTGACGAGGCGCCGATGTTGTACATCGGAGAGCCGCTGGGTTCGATGCAAGGGGTGGAAGGAGCTGTGCAGGTTGACATCGCAGTCGATCCACTGGAATGCACCAATCATGTAGCTAAGGATCTCCCCAACGCAATCGCTGTACTTGCTGCTGCACCTCGTGGTACTCTCCTTCACGCGCCAGACTGCTACATGGACAAGATAGCTGGGCCTGCTGAAGTTGAGGGTGAGATATCCTTGGAGGCGGATGTTGCCTACAACCTCGAGGCAGCCGCATCGGCACTCGACAAGAGTGTTAATGATCTCAAAGTAGTCGTGATGGATAGGAATCGCCACCTCGACCTCATTGCAGAACTTCGTTCGTTCGAGGTTTCGGTACCTCTGATTGGAGATGGCGATGTATCAGCGGCACTTGATGCCGCTAATCCCAACAGTGATGTCGACCTTTTGATGGGCGTTGGTGCTGCACCTGAAGGTGTGATTACCGCAACCGCTATGCGTGGTCTAGGTGGTCATTTTGAAGGGCAACTTGTGACTAAGAACGAAGATCACGAGAGGCGGGTAGCAGAGATGTTGGGTGATGATGGCTACAAGATATGGCAACGTGATGAGTTGTGCGCCAGTGATGATGCCGTGTTCGTTGCTAGTGGTGTATGCAGTGGCTATCTTCCTGGAGTCGAGAGTCTAGGTGACAGAGTAGCGGTACACTCTGAAGTCATCCATGTCTCCACTGGAATTCGCCAATTCATTTCAACAGAGTATCCTCTTTGATGAATCAAGCCAGGCTACAAGTGCGAGCGTTGTGCCCCTTTTTGCCACAGACTCCACAAATGCGCCGCTTAACTCTGCGTCGAGCCTTCGCTTCCGCTTTCTCGGGATGTAGGATGGGGCAGGTTCTGGAGTTGTGCCCACTCTTACCGCATCCAGAGCATATCCTCTTACCTCTTCTGCGTCTGATTTTCTTCACCCTATTTGGGTGTAGGATGGGGCAGGTTCTGGTATTGTGACCCGGTTTATTACACTCTGAACAAATTCTTCTGCCACCTTTTCTCTTGGTTGGTTTGGCTTTTTCTGGATGTAGCGTAGGGCATGTCCTTATGTTGTGCCCTTTGCTTTTACAGTGGGAACAAAAACGACCTCGCCTGCGACCTAATCTTTCCCTTTTATTGGCGGCTGCTACAGGGTTTACTATTGGGCAGGTTCTGGTGTTATGTCCGGTTGCTCCACATTCGCTACAACGCCTTCTTCGCGACCGTGCTTTGGCCTTTTTTGCCATTGCCTTTTCCGGGTGAAGTATGGGGCAGGTTCTCGTATTGTGTCCTCTTTTTCCACATTCACTACAAACTCGCCTACTTTTCTTCTTCGCTTCGATTCGCTCAACTCTTCTTTCGGCTGATTTAGGGTTACGAAGTGGACAAGTTCTGACATTGTGACCAGATTCTCCACATGCACTGCAAATACGAACCATGTTGAACAAATCTTGGAGTAGGCTAATGTATGTAAAGAGATGGTTTGTATTTTAGAATAAATAGCCCCATTTTTCCTCTTGTAAATTACATTTAGAGTCTTCAAGTCCCATTGGCGAATGGTTGAAGTTATGCGTACATGTCGTCGCTGTTGGAGATTGGTATGGACAAGGAACTCTTGGAATCAAATGCACGTAAGTTGGTCTCTCCAGGCAGGGGGATCTTGGCCGCGGACGAGAGTACGGGTACAATGACGAAGCGTTTGGAATCGGTTGGTATGGAATCCACCGAGGATGCTCGCCGTAGGTTTTGCGCCAACCTGTTCGCCACCGACGGTTGCGAGTCTGCAATCAGCGGTGTGATTCTCTATGATGAGACCCTACGCCAATCCGTAGATGATGGCAGGACGATTCCCGAGTTCCTCACTTCAAAGAACATCATCCCTGGTATCAAGGTTGATACCGGGGCAAAGGAGCTAGCTGGAAGTCCCGGTGAGATGGTAACTGAGGGTCTTGATGGTCTTAGAGATAGGTGTGCTGAGTATTTCTCACTTGGAGCACGCTTTGCAAAGTGGAGAGCAGTCATCAAGATTGACGATGGCCAACCGTCCGAGGCCTGTGTGTCGGCGAACGCACATGCGCTGGCGCGTTACTCCGCAATATGTCAGGAGCAGGGATTAGTGCCGATTATCGAGCCAGAGGTCTTGATGGACGGGTCTCACTCGTCACAGGTATGCTACGATGTGACATCCAAGGTGTTGAAGGCAACTTTCGATGAGTGTGCGAGGCAAGGTGTTCACTTCCCTGGTGCACTGCTCAAGCCAAACATGATCATCGCTGGGAAGGATTCCGGCGAAGGTGCAGATAGGCATAATGTGGCTCAGATGACTCTTGATTGCCTCTCCGAATCGATACCCTCCGATATTCCTGGAGTAGTCTTCCTTAGTGGTGGCCAAAGTGATGAGGATGCAACCGCTCATCTCAACATCATGAACGATATTTCGGCGGGCTCCGCTCCCTGGCAACTATCTTACTCGTACGGGCGAGCTCTACAGGCGGCCGCTCTGAAGGCGTGGGCAGCAGGGACTCCAGCTGACAGTCAAGCAGCCTTCTCGCACCGAGCTAAAATGAACAGCCTAGCAAGAACTGGGGATTGGTCGGAAGAACTCGAAGGATGACCAAGGTTTGCAAGCTCATCTCTTTTGGTTGCTAATCGACGATGTCGATGTTGCCGTTAATGGAATGCCTTCGTTCTGCGAATTTCAGTAGCGTCCCTTTCCATCCTTCTCAATGAGGAAGGGATCTCCTGGGCTCCACTCTGGACTTCGGCCCTTGACCCAGTCGACAGTGGCCCATTCGCAGATTTCGTATCCGCCGGAAAGTATGCCACTTCTCTTGATGTAGCCTACCTTGACTATGTCTTTGTCTTTGGAGAGTACATTGCCGAGTTGTTGGCTGGTTGTACCATGCCTCATCGTGCTGTTGATGTGTTCTAGAATCTCAGCGGTGTTTCGTGGTCTCTCCGCTAAGAACTGCTTGATCTTCTCTCGAATTCGTACTGTCTTCAATTGCTCTCCTCCTTGTCATTTTCAGCGGTCTCACTTGTCTGGTAGCACCGTCTGAAGCGATGGACAGATGTTGCTGATATAACCATTGCTACAGACAGCGGTCGTTAGTTACGCCTTGTAACATGAATTCTACCTAGTTCAGAGGTTATTATCTGATGCAAGTTTGTAATTCCTTACAATCTCCAGTGGAATTTCGTAATTAAATGTAACTAAACAAATGATTGAAGTACTGACTGGTTACCCATTGTAATAATCCAATCCCATTGGTGTCAGGAGTGATCACATGCCCGAGCCCAACCTCCCCACACCAATGAGAATCAGGGGGAGCTACAGGAGAAGGATTCTCGAGAGATTGTCAGATGCTCCCGGTACAGTTAGCGAGGTTACTTCTTCAATAGGGCTGAGAATGCCTCACGTCTCGGCTGAGCTCAAGCGTTTGAGGGAAGAGGGTCTCGTTCAATCCGATGAGGGTGTGTCGAGAAGAGGTGCGAAACAACACCTCACTACCTTGGGCTGGGATGCGATTGTGGATGATGAGTTGGCAAGATTGAACGCGCTTGGAATTGACCCAGCCCCACCAGGTACCCATGTT
>CAXFCF010000003.1:0-16916 GCA_964000875.1 uncultured Candidatus Poseidoniales archaeon | reverse complement strand
TGGGAGTTCGTTGGCGATTCTAGTGGTAATGTTTGGAGCCATCAGATAGCGGTTGTCGAGAGCACCGCATACTACCCCGAGGGTAGCAATGGCCTAGAGCATTACAACCACTCTGTTCGAGAGGTATACGATTTGAACGGTGATTCCGGCTCGTTGGAGATAACATTACCAGCAGCTTTCGATGGAGACGACCTGCACATCGTGTTGTTGCACGAGTGGGCTATGGTTGTGGGCGAACCCGAACCGTCGCCTGAATCTCCAAAACTCCCTGGCTTTCTCAGCATAGGTGCGTTGGGTGCTCTTGGAGCGGCTGCTATCCGTCGTCGATGATGTTCAGAAAAGCAACAGTTTGAGCAGTTCCACTTACGATTTTCATTGCTTTGCGATGCAACCCTTGAAGAACCTCCACTTTCAGTGGCGATAGGCTGGAGGGTTTGCAATTGTCGCTGGACGATAACATTGGTTCCATCACAATGGAGGAGGTCACCGACGCTCGCGTTCCTGATTGGTTGCGTTCTCACTTCGTTAAGCAGGTTTTGGATCCCCGCCGTCCAGAGGACGGCGGACCTGGAAAATTGCTGACAATCTATGCCACCGAAGCATCTCGCCGCGACTCACTGTCGGCCATAGCCTCTAGTGTTGAAGGAGCTCCCATTGACCGTTCGTTGCATCATACCTTGGACAGCCTTGTTTCGGCTTTGCACGCTGAGCTTCGGCTGCCCAGAGCTATCCCAACTTCCGGTGTATACCATGTGATTCTCCACGAGGAGTGTTCCCGAGCGGCGAAGGAGTTGGCGTTCCCTGTAAGCCATTGTCTTCCAGACATGCATTGGGGTCGCGGTAAGACCCGGGATCTTGCAGCCTTGTCTTCGACCTTGGCCGAAGAGCGTGTCAAGGAGGGGTTCCATCCTGACTTCGCTTCGTTCCGTAGGATTTCTAGGTCTCTTGCTGAGAGACTTGGAGGAATACATCCTGATGACCGATTGAAGGAGATTGTGAGTCTAATTGAGGAACTACCCGATAATCAACCACCCTTCGGTTTGGCTGACATCGATGGTATAGTGATGCTCGACCATTCACCTACACTATCTGCTTGGCGTGAACTACTTGTTGTGACTCTATCCCGCTTCCGGCCTCTACATGTTTTGGCTATGCGAGGCAGTTATCGCCTCGGAATTCACGGCTTCTCGCCATTGGACACTCCTGCATCCAAGCCCGGTATCATTCCCGAGTGGTTACCTGATAGGGGCGAGTCTTCAGAGGATGTAGAACCTGATCCGATACGGGTACTTGTCCCTAGGGTCGAGCGTTCGACAGAGGCGGTACAGGCATTGATTGAGGAGGCATTCACCTCCAATGAGCCCCCCAAGTCGATTCTCATTGTCGACCCACGATCGAATGGAGTAGCCGGAGAGTGGAACCGCTTGCTAACATCTTTCGGCATCGTTCACGAGACACCAGCGACCTCTGTACGAGCGAGTTCAACTGTACACTGGATTTCGGAACTGACTGAGTTAGGTCACGGTGAGGACGCTTGGTCCAGGTCTAGGCTCAGGGGGATAGCAGTACAACAGACCTTGCCATTGTTGTCCAGTTGGATGTCTCCATCACCCCACCCATCGCTTGAGGGTCTGATTCCTGCTGCTGATGGTGACTTGTTAGAGGAAAAGGGGAGAGGATTCCATCTTCTAGGTGGTCGTGGCGCTCTCCGCCGCTGGTTGTGGGCTCTCTCTCGTTCACCTGAAGTCAACGAGTACCTAGATCCAGAAGAGTTTGGACGTCGTTCAGAGGCGACTCAGTGGTGGCTTCTTTGTCTGGCGAGCAAACTTCGTCCTTTGCTCTCAGTTGACGATGTTCGCGCCTTGGATGAAAAGGAATTCAGGATAGGTTGTTACTCCGCACACCCTCTCCCAATCCCAGAATCCCAGGATGATGGTGATTCCTGGTTGGGCGACCTCGTCGCCAACTTAGATTGGGAATTGATGTTATCCAAACTCGATGGTGATAGAGAGGAATCTTTGGTCGGTTTACGTACACTGCTCGATTCCCGAGATACATTACGCGCACAACAGGAGACCCTTGGCCACACGCCACCAGTCAGTGGTTCGGATTGGGTAGAGGAGTCTCGAACCCTGATTGAGTCAATCAAGTTGGTCAGTGAGGCACCGACTTCGTCAAGCATACGTGTCCTTTCACCAACTGATGCACATGGTGTCACTGCCGATTTGGTCATTCTCACCAATCTCGATACAGAGTCATGGGACACGGCCACTCCGACACCACCGATGCTCTCCGAAGAGGATCGCGTCGACATCGGAGTGGTTCCCCATGACAGGAGATTGAGAGAGGCCAGACATGCTTGGAACCACCTTCTACATGCGGGAAAGGAGGTCATTCTGTTGGATGCCAGCCACGAGGACTCATCACAGCCAGCTACCCCACTCGCCGAGTGGTTGACCGCTCAGTCATGGGATCCGTTACAACCTCCTCGTCTTCCATCATTCCTGTCCGACACTGAGGTCCTCACACTCTATGGTGATGAATCGAGTCGATGGAGTACGCATTTCGTTGACGGTTCCGGCAGGTTCCCTATATCGAGACCAGAGGCATTCGTTCTCTCCAGCGATGGTGACTATCAGGCGATGGTCACGGGTAGGAGCGATCGTGACATAAGTCAGCGTTCGGGTATTGCAATCCATTCTGGCCGCAACCCCATCAGGGCTCCATTGAACCAGGATGCTCCTTCGATTTCTCTCGATGCTGATTTGATGAAGGATAGATTGGTTAGGATTCCAACCATAGGGTCGATTGAGAAGCCATATCTGGACTCTTCAAAAGTAGGTCAAGTTGTATCGGTTCAGGGTCTCCGTAACCTACCAACCAAGTATGAACCGAAGGTTGTCGCACCTAGGATGGCCGAAGAATGGCCAACCATAGGCCTCAAACTACCCAAAGGCAAGCGTGCGCTTTCAGTAGATCCCCGTCCACTCTCTTACGACGCGACCAAGGTTAAGCCACACGATCGTCGAAACGGTTTGCTTGAAGGACCTGGGCGGGCGACTCGTGTTTGGTCTCCCAGTCGCCTAACTTCGTGGGTCAAGTGTCCACGCCAAGGTTGGCTCTCCAATAGACTCGACATCGATGCCGAAGACGAGGACGAGGACGATGTTGACTTCAGGACACAGGGTCTTTTGATTCACTCCGCATACGCTGAACTGATAGCCGGCAGTCTTGGATTCGACATAGGAGAACAGCGAAGCGATATTTCCACCCGCAGCCTAGCGCAAAGTGGGATTGAAGCAGATACGCTCTCCTTGGAATTCCTCAGAATAATTGCCGAGCGAGCCCCTTGGATTCTACGCCGCGATGCCATTGCTTCAGTCAAGCGCCTCGATCTTACGGGTCTATCTGCAGATGATTACGAAGGTGCCCTTGACGGGAAGGTCGATTTTACCTTGTCTGGAAGGATGGGTTCGCTTCTATTCACCGAACTCACCCAGTCCAACTCATGCGTACTCGCGCTTGAATGGCCTCTTTCTCTTCCAGGAAGAAAAGACGGCGTGGAACTCAAGCTCCCACAGGAAGACGAAGAGTCATGCGGTTCGATTAGGGTACGGGGTAATGTCGATCGAGTAGAATTAGTGCCCGTCGACGCAGATGGCTGTGTCGTGGTCGAGTCTGGATTGGACGAGGTATGTCCGTTGGATATCGATTTAGAAGGTTCGTGGAACCACAAGAGATTGGTGGTTATCAGGGATTTGAAATCCGTTGAAGGGCCTGCGAGTGGGAAGGAAGGCAAGAGGCATCAGAAGGAACTGTTGGAAGGAGTTCAGTTGGCCATCTATGCGAGGGCATGGGAGGTTCGCAACCCTGGTGATCGAGTAATAGGAGTTGGAATCACTGAGGTTGGTGAGAGTTGTGGCACATATCTCGAAGTCGATCCCGACTACGCTTCTTTGGTTCAATCATTGGAGATAGGCAAAGTGACTTCCCATACCGCCCTAGTGTTTCGCAGACCGGATGAGAATCATGAGGAATTGCAAAGCAACCCATTCAGGGCATGGATGAGGAACAAATTGGAGACTGCGATTAGAATCGAGGAAGCCTCTCGTTCTGGAATAGTGGTTCCCACCCCTGAACCCAACACCTGCTCTTACTGTAAGGTCAAGCAGGCGTGTGGCCTTGCACCCATAGTTGGAGGTGACAAGAAATGGATCTAAACCGTAGCCAAGTTTTGGGTCTCAACCTCGACATGCACATTGTGCTCGATGCTGGTGCGGGTACTGGCAAGACAGCTACAATGGTCCAGAGGGTATTGGAGCACTATCTTTCCGAGGATCAGAGGGCAACCCGTTTGCTTCCCCCAGGTCCTCGCGATATAGACCTCAGTGGAGGACTGCTAGTATCTCCTTCTGCAAAGCGGGAGGATTTACGCAGATGGGGAGGATTGCTTCCAACCGAAGTTGTTGTACTCACCTTCACCGTTAAGGCAGCTGATGAGATTAAGGAGAGGCTTAGGAAGGATCTCGCGAGATTACGCCCAGGTCCTCGTGGTGTACGTGATGGATTGAGATACGACCCTAGGATTCGCTTCGAGGGTTTGGTCGAGCAACTCACAACCTTGCTTGATGACGCACCCATCGGCACCATCGACTCGTTTCTGAATCGTTTGGTCTCAACCAATCGCGCCATACTGGGTGAGCGTCCGACTCATGAACAGGTCACGGACGCACAGAGAGCCCTCGTATCCGACAACGCTCTCGCTGCGATTTGGAGAGTGCGCGATGCAGGCCAGGCTGCTGACTTGGGAGTTGTCAGCGTCAACGCTGAGAGCTTTGTCGAGGCGAGAGATAGAATCACCCATCAGTTCGGTGGCCGAGCGAGGACGCAGAAAGTGCTCTCATCTCTGATGATTAACTCACAATTTGTCGATGCTGTGCGTAGGCAGTTGGCTCAACCCGATGGCATAGTTACCCCCTCTAATCTTCGTGAGGCTTTGATTATGCATCTCGATATCGATGAGGTTAGAGCATTTCTCGGTCAACTACTCGAGATTGTCGATGATTGGTTGGAGGCGGCTCGAATTCGTCCCGTGGACATAGGGATGGCGGCAGGTCTTGGTGATTCAACCAGAGTCGCTTGCATTGACGCGATGGTTCAAGCAGGAGTTCCAGATGACATATGGGATTGCCTCATTGCCATTAGGAGAACCTGCGTGGCGATTGCAAGCCTTTCGAGTCTCAGCAAGTTGGTTCCTTCTCCGTTTCCCAGTCAGTTACTTCCCAGGGGAGATGGTTGGCCACCTGGAGTCACCAAGTTTGGAGATGTCAGCGATAAATCTGCACGCAGTGAGATGAAGGAGGCGATGACTGATTGTCAGTTGAGAGCTAAATCCCTCCTTTCGTCTCTTCTTGGACTTAGAATGAGGAATTGCTCAGAAGTCGCTGAGCTCCTCGACACCGATTCAGCACCACCGTACTGTCCAAACACCTCCAATGTTTACCTCCATCGTCTCACCGATCCGATACCAGTATCGGCTCAACCCAATGGAACGGTGCTCTCCCCGGAGGTCGACGCTAGGATACTCACTGATCTGATTATGCTACAGCGTGGTGCAAGTGATGTATTACGTGAGATGAAGGTTGTCGAAGGTAGACATGACCATTCTGATGTTGCTGACCTTGCTGAGGATTTGTTGCTTACCAGATGTCCTCGCCAGTGCCGCCGTTGGTATCCGCAAACCGTAGTCTTAGCTCTCGATTCGCTCGATGAAACCCGTCCGTGGCGGGATGATCACCTTACATTGGCATTGCAGGCATTGTCTGAGTCTGAATCAGACAACAAATCTGAGATTCAAGAGGATCTCGTTCGTCGAATATCGACTCTCAAGACACTACGTCGCCGCTACCGCGCCTTCATCATCGACGAGGCGCAAGACAACTCGAACCAGCAATGGCGCCTTCTCGCTCGATTATGGGGTGACCGTGAGTCGAAAGAAGGGGATCCAGATCCACCAGATTCACCGTGGCAACCCACTGTTTGCTGGGTTGGAGATCAGAAACAGAGCATCTACGCATTCCGCCAAGCGCAAGTAAGTGGTTTTTCTCGCTATACTGAATACCTCCGCGCAGTAAACCAACATGAATACGCAAGTGAAGAGAGGCTACATCGCAAACCTGCGTTGCGCCGAAGGAGTGCTGGTCGTGACCCCCGTCTAGTGGACATGACCAACTTTGTTTCTGGACTTGAGTATGTCAACCATCGATTGATTCCGGAAGAGGCTTGGGTTGAGTTCGACCGTGACGATTCCGGTTCACGCCTTGAGCACGAGGCAGTAGTCCGTCGCTGCCAGGGTCACATTGACCTAGTCACCAACTACAGAACCTGTGGTGACCTTCTGGTGACAATGAACACTTGGTGGGAAGATGTGTTCTCCGATCGCCATGACCTCTTTCCTGGTGATTGGTATCCAACCGCCAAGCCACTTGCCGCCTACCGCACCGATGATAACGGGGCTTTGGAGTGGCTGTTGCCGGCGAGCCCTACACAATCCAGAGATCCATCTTCTGACCTCAGAGTACATGTCGATCCGTTTGAGAGGGGCGGTGAAGCGAAGCAAATCGAACTTGAGAATGTCTTGGTGGCTGCAAGGGTACGTGGTCTTCTCGATGGTAACGGCATATCCATTGATGCCGAGGCCGAACCGGTTGAACCGGTCGAGCCGAAGGATGTCATGGTACTGATGCCATCTCGAACTCATATGGCTGATCTTGTTGAGCGTCTCAACTCTCTCGGAGTGCCTGCTTTAGCTGACCAAGAGGGTGGTCTCTTTGAGCAACCCGTGGTTCAAGCTTTGTTCCATTTGTTGCGGTTGGCGGCGCGCCGCAATGACAAATCTCGTGCTGCCAACCTCGCAAGGACGGCAATGGTTGGTTTCGACGACGCAAAGTTGGAGGAGTATCTTTCACCACGGGGGCAGACTGATTTCCTAGCCCATCTTGAAGGGCATGCGGTGTCGGATGTTCAGGCCAACTTGTTTACGAGATGGCGTCAATTGGCGGATTCCAACCGTTTGTCTAGGATGCTGGATGAGGCATTGGATCATTCCGACCTGCTCCTTACCTATCCAGGTTTCAACCAGCGGCAGTATGCGGAGCAGTTCATACAGTTAGTCAAGGCCGAGGCCTCGCATTGCGGCGGTGATCCCGTTCTGCTCGCAGATCACTTGACCAGACTATCGTCGGTCGACGGAAAGTTGCTACCTGGTGAGGCGATGCCACCCACCAATGCAGTCAGGGTGATGACCATCCACGGATCGAAAGGTCTCCAGGCCAAGGTCGTAGTAGTCACCGGATTGTTTAGTGAGAATCAGAGCAATTTGGGGCAATCGTATCGTAGCAATGTCCTCGTTACCGGTGAGGCGTTGAGCGCCCGTGCCAAACCGTGGAAGAGCAGGGAGTCTCTCGGTAGCGGAAGTTGGGTGATGTCAGACCAAATTCTACTAGCTCAGGTTCAGGCCGAGGCTCGTCGTTTGTTCTATGTCGCCTGCACTAGAACCAAGGATAGATTGATTCTTGCTGGCGCACCACCCAAAGCAATCTTGGATTCCGAGACTGGAGACATCGAGATTGATTGGGCAGACAATCCAAAACCGAGGTTCGGTTGGATGTGGTTGGAAGCGATTAGGCAGGCTGCATCTTCTCTACCTGGAACCCCTTCAAATTGGATACTTGATGGGGACGAAGATAATCCCCTACCACTTCCCAAATCGTATTCCGGAACTTTGCATATTTCACCTAGTTTATTGGCCAGCCAACCGACTTTGGCGCCCCTTTCCCTTCCATCCATATCTGTGCTGACTCATCCACGTCAGGCTTTACCAGACCGACACCCTAGATCACCTTTGGTCGAAATGCAGAGCCTTCACGAAAGCATCTTGTTACCTCCTATACCTCTTTCTGATGAACCACCGAAGCCAGTCCACGCACCTCGTCGTCGCCTTGCACCACACCGCCTCGATGCAGCATCCAAATGCTTGCGAAGGCATGTTCTTACTACTCGCATCGGATTGTCAGGTGAGGCCATTCGCCTTCCAATGTCAAGTATCTTCGATAGGGATGAGAACGAGGAAAAGGAAGCAGACATGCTTGATACAGACCAGTGGAATGACGCAACACCCACACCACAGATGCTTGGTGTCCTGTTCCACCGTTTGGTTGAACTTGGTCTCGCCAATCCTGGTTGCAAAGGTGAGCCGAGCGCGCCGATGCCTCCTCATTGGATGACTAAGACGGATTCAATGTTGCAGGATAGGGAGTTGATGGAGGTAGTATGCAACGAACTCCTTCCTCCCGAGGTCGATCGTGAGACCACCATCGCCATGCTTGAGGAGATGGCTGATAGGTTGGTTGAAGGTTCGTTCGGATTGATGTTATCGGGTGAAGTAGTCGATGGGCTCAAGGTAGAGGGGCTGCGTACTGAGTGGCCATTTTTGGTTCACAAGTCTGTCAATCTCTCTACTACACCTTCCATAGTTTGGTCTCCGAAGGGACCAAAGACCGTGGCGACTAATGAGGGGTTCACATTCGAGTTCGACGGTGTTGCAGACTTGGTACTATGTCAGGCGGGTGAAGGTAGGTCGACGGTTCGCGCCATCGACCTGAAGACTACCGAGTGTTACCGTATCCTCAATCCACCACGAGATGCAGGCGGTTCTCTCTACGAACGGGTCGTTGATATGGGGTGCGAAACAATTCGAACAGAGGCAGAAGACCGCCTATTGTCACACTATGAGATGCAACTCTACCTATATCATCTGACTCTTGTACGCCAAGAAATTGCACGCGAACAGGCTGGCATACCTGCGAGGGAAGTGCTTCCTCCAGCCATTCTTTCCGTTGCAACAGGTCGCCTCATCTCGTGGACTCAAGATGAACTGGATGAAGTCGGCACTCGGTTCGAAGAACTCCTCCTCGATTTAGCGAAAGTAGAGTTAAGCAGCACGCTTTCGGAAGAGGATTATCCCCGCTTAACTGAAGATGATAGAGAGGTGTGCGAGGGATGTCCACTTCACTATGGTGACATACGTCTCTGTGGCCCAGTTGGGGATTCACTTGGGGTGGGAAAGAATGAGACCGATGGTTCAATCACCCCACTTTGATTCGATAGCCGTATGGCAGCCACCGATTCCATTGACTGGGACCGAATGAGGGAGTTTGTAGAAAGAGGTTGGGAGGACTCTGCGTTACCAAACTTGTGCGAGTTCATCAAGATACCAGCTCTTTCTCCCGCCTTCGATTCGAATTGGGCGGAGAACGGTTACCTTGACGAAACCATTGATCTCTTCGTCGACTGGATATCGACTCTCGACGCCGAGGGGATTGCTGTTTCGATTCACCGCATAGCCGGCCGCAGTCCGGTTCTCTTGGTGGAAATGGAGGGTTCAGGTTCGGGCGAGGTTCTGTTCTATTCGCATTTGGATAAGCAACCAGAGTTCACCGGATGGTCAGAAGGCAAGGGGCCATGGATTCCCGTTCAAGAAGGCGAGTGGCTGTTTGGACGCGGCTCGGTTGACGATGGCTACGGCGGTTACGCAGGTATTCTATCCGTTCTCGCACTTCGTGACCAAGGAATACCCCACCCCAACTGCAAATTCCTCATCGAGACCTGTGAGGAGAGCGGCTCGTTTGATTTGCCAGCTTATCTAGAGGAGTTGAAGGAACAACTCGGTGACCCCGACCTTGTCATCGTACTCGATTCTGGTCTTGGTGACTATCAGCGTCTATGGATTACGGAAAGCTTGCGAGGGCTAATTGGTGGGACACTAACAGTCTCTGTGACTAAGGAGGGTGTTCACTCAGGAATGGCGAGTGGTGTCGTTCCTTCCTCGTTCCGATTGATACGTCAACTACTATCACGACTAGAGGATGAGAACACAGGTATTCTTCATCCTGAATGGCTTCATGTCCACCTTTCTGATGAGTTACGTGCCAATGCTGGTGAGATAGTGGATGTTCTCGGGGACGCGATTGTGACTGACTTCCCAATGTTGGATGGTGTCAAACCACAGCAAAACGATCTGGTAGACTCACTGTTGGCGATGAATTGGCAACCGACGCTATCCATCACTGGCGCCGCTGGATTACCAGTGCTGGCCGAGGCTGGTAATGTGTTGCGAACACACACTTCGCTGAAGGTGAGCGTGCGAATTCCTCCAGGAGTCGAATCAGAACCCGCTTCTGCCGCTCTCAAGGAGTTGTTTGAGAGAGAACCTCCTCTCGGTGCTCATGTCGAATACAAGGAGGAGGCCGCGGCCAATGGGTTCAGTGCGCCACCGATGCCTAGGCCAGTGGCAGAGGCCATTGATTTGGCTAGCGAGAAGACATTCGGAAAAGGTTCGATGCCGTTCTATGAAGGAGGAACAATTCCTTTCCTCGCGATGATGCAGGAATCATATCCATCTGCACGGTTTCTAGTAACCGGATGTGCTGGTCCTGGCAACAATGCCCATGGTCCTGACGAGAAATTACACGTGCCCACTGTCAAACATGTAACTCAGTGTGTGGCGGCAGCCCTCGCTGCTTTGTCTGAAAATTGATCAAAATATTCATTTAAAGCCAATTTAACGAGATTTTCACTACTGCGATAGAGTAGTTCTTTGGGCGATCCCAAAGATAAGGATTCATCGCAGTAATCCCGCCCCTTCGGGGCGGCGGCTATATCAAGGGAGAGCGAGTGGCCTCGCCAAGTGGTTGAGATGTCAGGTGACGACGAGGGTACCATAACGCCCGAGGTTCGCATCCGCCAATTGGAGGACGAACTGGCCCAACAGACCGAACGAGTGGTCAAGGCTTTCTCCGCCTTTGAGCAGGCTGAGAAGGAGATTGTTCAACTCAAGGCCGAGATTGAAGTCCTAGAGAAGGAAGTCATCGACAAGGAGATTGAGAGAGAAGGTCTTGAGCAACTACTTTCCGAGAAGGATCACAGGATTCGTGACCTTGAACTCACTTCCGCCAAGCGCAGCAAGCAAGTGGATCACCTAGAGCCAGAGCTTGAGAAGATGGAAGAGAAGTTCTCCCGTGAGAAGGAGCGACTAACTCGTGTCTTCGAGATTGCCGAGGAACTCGACAACGACCTCAGGGTTGCTGTTGCCGAATTGAAGGCTCGTGATGACTGGTATGTTGATCATATGTCCGTGTTTGAGGATCTCAACCGCGCAATCAAGGAGCGCTACACGATGATTGAGGCAGCAGTCGAGGCCGAGCGTAAGAGTCAGCAGATGCAACGAATCATCAGCGACAAGTTGCAGGAAGCGATTGACGCCCGTTCCGAGGATGCAGCCGAAGACGCCGCAGCGGCCGAGGCTTCAGCCGAGGTAGAAGCGGCTGTCGAAGTTGCAGAAGAGGAATGAAGGGGGTCTACCCCTGGAAGACTCGGATCCCGAGATAATCGAGGAAGAAGAATCCACGGCAGAGGGTCATCCTCAGTCGTTCTGGGAACGCCGCCGCAAGGTGATGATTGCATCGGCACTCTCACTCATACTCGTCTTCAACGCAGGATATCTTGCAATTGGTTGGCAGATATATTCGACCTTGGCTGTTGCAAGATCAGGTTGTGGCGATGGTTGTCACAACACTCCTGACAATTTCAACCAGTCGTGGGGTAGCGACAAGTGGTCGGACTTCAACTATGAGGACTACTGGATGTCCAATTACGAAAATGTCACTTTCAAAGGAGGTGATGATGGCATCACCCTCAGTGCGTGGTGGATTACCGCCAACGAATCCGGTGATGCGGGTGAGGCTCCAACCGTTATCGTGGTTCACGGCCTTCGTTCAAACAAGTACGAACACGGTATGTTGGTAGTAGCGGGAATGTTACACAACGCAGGGATCAATGCTCTAGTCGTCGACATGAGAGACCATGGGGACTCGACCGAAGAGGATGGGAGAGTCAGCATTGGAATCAAGGAGTATCGAGATGTGATGGCAAGTGTGGACTGGCTTATCGACGAAAAGGGAATCCCAGAAGAGAGGATAGGTTTGTTTGGAGCATCGATGGGGGCAGGTACATCCTCCATTGCGTTCGGTATGGATAACAGGATTCAATCCGTCGTCCTCGATAACGGCTACCTCGATCTCGATGTCATAATCCGTGAAGAGTTGGCAAGGGAGGGATACCCAACTTGGCTCGCCTCTGCTTGTGTCTGGTCAGCATATCTGTTCGCAGGTGAAGCGCTTCTCGAACCAGCACCATCAGTAGCATTCGAGAATCACTATGATAGACCCATATTCGTAATCCATGGGGAGATGGACGATCGAGTCTTACCACACCATTCTAGAGACATGGTTGCACTTGGTGAACAGACGGGAGCTAATGTCTCTTCGTGGTTCATAGAGGATACCGGACATGGAGAGGCGAAGATGACCTATCCGGAGGAATATTCGGAGAAGGTCACAGGATTCTTCCTCGACACCCTTCATGGAACCCCATCTGGTTGATTACTCAGCTCTTGTGCCGTCCGCTTTGCGAATGCACTTCGCTGGAATACCTACCCAAACTTCCCCAGGGGGTACTTCGGTGTACTTAGGTAACAACGCCCGTGCTCCTATGACTGCACTATCACCGATTTTGCAACCAGGACTTACGAAAACATTGGCGCCGATGACGCAACCGGCTCCAATATTAACTGGTGCCAGAACCAACTCTCCCTTTTCCACTAGATGGCCATTGATGGCGGCTCCCCCGCCAATTACGGTACCATCACCTATGCTGACCATGAAGCAGTCGTTGACCACCGTGGTGTTGATTTGGACGCCTTTGCCTATATTACAACCCATCATCTGGAAGTAGAGGTTACCCAACCATGACGGCACGAGTTGAGTCAGAAATGGTGTCGCTAGCCTATGGAGAACCGCTAATGCAGCCCAGCGTATGGTTGTCAACGACTTCAGCGGAACTCGCTCAGCTGGAAGTCGTGGTCGGATGATGGTGCTGAATAAACCGATAGAGTAGATTGTCGTCATTCCCCACAATAGGTAGGCTACGCCGCCAGAGAGTGCTAGTGCTACAGAGCGGTACCAGAGTTCAGCATCTATCGTAGCTTCCCAGGTCCACAGTATCGTAGCTATACCTGGTGTAGCTGCCAGTCCCCATATCGCCATCCCGATAAAGAGGACGATGGTCGATAGAGTGTGCTGCACCAGCGCGAACGCTCTCATCGTGTTCACTCCGGGTCTGAGTCTCCCTCACTCTCACCTTCGGTATTGAGACCAAAGTTACGAGCGTCTTCAGCTTCGGCCTCCGCAACGCCCTTTTCGATATCCACCCGCGTGAACATAACAGTACCCAACAAAATTACCGCCACGATAGTCAAAATAGCAACACGGTCGTCGGAAACAGCTACTGTCATTGCATACACCAGAGGGCCGATGACGGCCGCAGCCTTGCCAATGAATCCGAAGAATCCGAAGAATTCAGTGGTTCTGGATCGTGGGATTAGCATGGAGAACATGCTTCGAGCTTGAGCACCTGCCGTTCCCATCACCATACCTACCATCATTCCTAGGAAGATGAACTGCAGCGTGACAGTCATTCCGAGTGGCCCCCATAGGTTGTCTCGCATGAACATAGCCCATCCATCCAATGGTCCTTCACCGAGGTTAGCTGGATGGTTGTCCCCTACCGACTGCTTTCCGTCCTCTGGGCCACCCACGAATGAGAATGAGAAGCGGTGATCCGTGTTGTTCACCATCATTTCAGTCATATTTGCAGCATCTTCTTTCGGTAATGTCTCACGTGTGTAGTCTTCGTTAGAAACCGCATCTTCGAGCGTTGTTGTCGTGAGATAGGTGAAGTATACCTCACGGAAGGGTGCGTCCCCCTCGCCGTTTATGGAGAACCAGGAGTTTGCAGTACAGCAAGCGGTCTTGTCGTAGAGAACGGTGATACTGTATTCTTCGTTTTCATCGTTGTAATCGAACTGGAAGTCATGCACCTCATGGTTGTCTTCCATGGGAAGAGGTGCGAACCCTGTAGCGAGTATGGCTGCAATACAGTAAACGATTAATGCGGTTCCAAGAACTTCCTTGGTTCCATACCGCTCTGCAGCCAGTCCTCCTATGTACGACATAGGAATAGCTACAAAATTCACAGTTAGCAATAGGAACATCACAGCAGTAGGTGGTAGCCGTAGCACCGAGTCACCATACGCGCTCGCCATGGCCGCGATAGTGTTGACTCCATCGTAGAACAGGAGATATGAGATTAGATAGAGTGAGAGAACTGGGAACTTCTTGATCTCACGGAAGGTGGTCACCACTTGTTTTACAGCGACTCGTACAGCATCTCCGACTCCATCGAATTCTGTTGGGTTGGGTATTTCCGGCTCGGGCGTATGACGGAACAGTGGTAGACCCCAACCAAACCACCAGAGAGCAGAGGTAACGAACACGAAGCACATCTTCATGTTCAGCGTAACCAATGTTGGCAAAGGTGCCATTAGTACGGCGAGATGGACAATTAGGATTGTACAGCCCCCTACGAAGCCGTAAACATAGCCCACAGAAGAAACTCGATCCATCGCCTCGCGTGGTGCAAGATAGGGCATGAACGCGTAGTAGATGACATTCCCGCCAGCAAATCCTATGTTTCCAATTACGATGAAAATCGCTAGCCAGATATACGCTGTATCACCCATAAATGGAGCAAGACCCATCAATGCGGTGAAAATCACACCTACCAAAGTGTAGACCCACAGTATCTTCTTCTTGATTGGAACACGATCAGCAATCACACCGAGAATTGGACTACATATTGCGATGAATAGACTGGAAGCAGTCAGTACGAGTGAATAGTAGGAAGCACCCGTGATGTTGGCACCCATGAACTCTGTTCCACCACCGGTTGCCGTGTTGAACAGACTGGCAGTTAGCATTGGAGCGACTACAGTTACCACGGTAAGAGCGAAAGCTTGGTTGGCGAAGTCGTAGAGATACCAGCCCTTGAGTCCCTTCTTGTCTTCATCAGACATCGATTCAAGGAGTCCCTTGACCATTTCAGAGTTTGATTCCTCTACTACGGCAGTCTCGGTCATGTAACGCCGAGAAATAGTCTATGACTTAGCCTTGTACCCGTAGTGATGTCATCCGAGGGGTTGATGAATGGAACTTGGGCAGCCCGAATCGATGTCGAAGGACTGTGGTAGCGCCGTTATCCCCTCAGGGGACGCTGTCAAGATCCATCACCTAGTGAAGGCTCCAGAGAACACAGCCGCATCTATTCGCCGCCGTGAGTCGTGGGATGCTACCGAGCCGGCGACTGTTTACACGACCCCAGAGCGTCTTCCCGATGGAACTACCTGTACTGCTGCGACCCTTATATTCAGAACCAAGGGGTGTGTTTGGTGGTGGAATTCCGGATGCACCTTCTGCGGTTACTTCAATGATGTACGGGACGATGTTACATTGGATGATTTGATGGCTCAATGGGAGTGGTCCAAGCGCAAGGTGAACGATTTCGAAGGCATCGACATGGTCAAGATTTACACCTCTGGAACCTTCTTTGAAGATAGGGAGAACCCATCTGAATGGCAGGAAGCTATCCTCAAGGAGACACACGAGAGAGGCCTCCATCTCATAGTCGAGGCACGTGCTGAGATGTGCACACCCGAGAAGATGGCTTGGGTAGCAGAGAGGCATCCAGGATGTGTAGTCGCAATCGGGCTAGAGGCATACGACGATGAGGTTCTGAAGTTCCACTGCAACAAGGGGTTCAGCACCAAGCAGTGGGATCGGGCGGTACAGACTCTCCGAGACAACCAACTTGGGGTCAAGACCTACCTTCTGTTCAAACCTCCATTTATGTCCGAGGGCGACGCTTTGGAACACTCAGTGAAGTGGATAGAGGCGATTTCTCCAATGTCTGACGAGGTTAGCGTCAATCCGATGAACATTCAACGTAGCACCATCGTCGATAGGATATACCGCAATCGTGAGTATCGACCTCCATGGCTTTGGTCGCTTGTCGAAATGATTGAGAGGAGTCATCCATGTGAGTCTAGGTTGATTGTCCACCCAACCGCAGCGGGAATGGCGAGGGGTTCCCACAACTGTGGTAAGTGCGATCGTGAGGTTGCAGCGGCGATAGAGCGTTACTCTGTTTCCCAAGACTTGGGTGAGTTCAAGGGAATCGATTGTGATTGCAAGCGTATTTGGAGGCAGGAAATAGATCTTGACCTTACAACCCCCGTTCCACTTGGTGTCGGTCTTGATCGTAGAGCGGACCCATTTGAGGCACTCATGTCTCGCTAGGATTGCATTCTTACATCGCCCAATGCTTAAGGTGGCACTGCATCTCGCCGAGATTGCCTTTAGGCAATCTTTGGTGAGACTATGACAGAACTACCTGAGTTGACGCAAGGGACGGCGGAACCATCCGCATCCCGAGTAGTATTGACGATGAGCTTGGTCAGTGTGTTCGGATTCGTCGTGCTATACGGCGTACTGTATGCTGGACATCCTTTCCCAGGACTTGGATCGATTATCCCACTGTTCAGCGAACTTGGTAGCAGCGTAGTTTGGTTCTTTATCGCAGGAATCATCCTCGGTATCTCGTCTATTGTGGCAATGGCTCTGGGGGAGACCATAGCGGATTGAGGTGATTGAAATGGAAATTCGAACAGTATTCCTGACCTATGTGATTTGGCTTCTCTTCGTCCGATTCATGACAGCACGTGGCCTTGGTTCTCTGGGCTCTTTCGCTCGTGATTTATCGGGTTTCATGCTTGGCAAGGCTCTTGGTCCAGCCAACGACCTGCTTGAGGATCGCTCAGGTAGTGGCGCCCGAACTTGGTTCGGACACGGTATATTCTGGATGATTATCTCCGCATCTCTGGCATTCACTTCCTACTGGTCTGC
>CAXFCF010000002.1:0-21385 GCA_964000875.1 uncultured Candidatus Poseidoniales archaeon | reverse complement strand
GGAAGAGAGATGGATTTGGTGGACTTCCACACCGAGAATTACCACGACGACGAACTAGGAGTACTTCGATATCGAGCTATTTAGTTCAATGGGTGAACCTTGCGAGATCCTGACCATTCTCGACGATGGTGAATCCAAATCTCTCTTGGAATGACCTTGCTGGGATGGTGAAGTCAGAGTCTCGTGAAGCTACTAAGATGGATCCGAATCCATCTATCGATTGGTCTGCCAACCAGGCGGCTAGACGCATGATATCCATGTCACCACCTTCAGGGTAGATTGCCTCTCCCTTGATTTCGTGTCTCTTGGATAGGTCATGCCCGCGCATTGCTTTTGAGTCAGTGATTTTCTCGTATACATCTCTCAGCCCTAGGAAGAAGGCATCCATTCCATCTCTGTAATCGTTAATTTCGTCGTTGACTCCCTCACCACTTGCTGGAGCCCACGAGCTGTACTCATCGATGGTTTCCTCAGCGATTTGTTTCAAGGTTTTCTTGTCTATTCTTTTCTCCCATGCTTTAGGATCTATGATTTGCTCACCGAGGATGTCTCTAATTCTGCCGTCGGTAGCGGCTATTGCTCGCAACTCATTCCTCACGGCAGGAGGTACATACAACTCTAGTCTACCTTGTTGGTTGCGGTAGGCTAGAGTACGGTGGAACTCCCTACGATTGTCTAAGTGCATTGGCATATCTTTCTCAACATCTAGGTGGCGGAGAACTTTCCCACTCAACGCATCGACCAGCAGATTAGTGTCTATCAGAAGTAGTGGTTTCAGTGTCAGATTCTTCAGATGCCCACGCTTTCTGATTGGGATTTTTTCCTCAGTCCTACTGTACATCGTTAACTGCATCTCTGAGATACGTTGCAAACCATCATCGTCGAATTTACCACTATTCATCGCTCGTTCGTAGAAACTCAGACCGTACTCAGGCCCACGATGTTGCATAGCCCTCCTAGCTACATCGAAGATACCGTTGAACGACTTCGACGCGATAGCTCGCTTGAAGTCGCCTTCCAACTCAGAACCTCGACCACGTCGTGATTTGCTTAGATTGTTTAGAGCGGTTAGCACCCGTCCCCTGAATGGTTCTGCGGGTAGACCAAGAGTGTTAGGATAGGTCAGTAGAAGGTCAAGGTCCTCGGCGTTGTGATTTTTCACCTCAACTTGCCACACTTCTCCTTCTTCGTTTTCTCTGGTTTCTTCGGTGACGACCTCTATGTGTTCAAGAATCATGTCACGAGCCTCATACAGATTACCTCTAGCAGCTTCATCGCTCACATTCAGGTAGAGTCTGAATCGCTCGGTTATATTCGAGTTCAATTCCGGTTCCACTTTGAGTAATTCGATTGCCTGTGACCATTCCTCAGCGTGGGCGAAGGAAATCAAGGTAGACTTGTTCAATTTTTGTCGTAATTCGAAATCCTCGGTACTGAGAGCTGCATCACGATATCGCCGCGCAGCTTCACTCTGGTTTCCATCATACTCAGCCACATGGGCAGCGGCGAGGTGAGCCTCCATGCAATGCGGTCGATGTTGTTTGTACCAGCGTGCTAGTTCATTGGAGGCTACACCGTGCTCTAGTACATGCCCGTCAATGTTGAGTAGAAGCCTATGTGTGGGTGGTGCATCTTTGAGCACCATCTCAAAGATGTTCTGAGCCTCCTTTGTTGCTTCACTATCAGGGTCTTGGAGCAAGTGGTCTGCTCTGTTCAATCTTAGGTTGAGGATTAGTTGCTGCAGAAGTTTCCGCTCGACCTCCGCCATATTTTGTTTCTCAAGAGATTCGGAAAGAGTTTCGAGGAGATTCTCAGGAACCAATCCATCTCCATCTTCCATCATCGCATATCTGCAACGCTTGAATGCCTTGAGCCCATCAGAGTCAAGGATGTCCCAAACCTGGTCTAGGTCGGCATAACCGCCATCCAATAGGGTAGTGAGAGCCACTGTAGCCGGTGAGAGGTAATTAGGAGGGTTATTTACAACCATATTCTTCATGGCGATTCTCCGTGCTTGTCTGAGCCATCCCAGTAGATTTGTGTCGCAAGATGCATCTATTAGCCGAGCGGAAAGAAGAGTCAGGAAAGGTTGTTCGACAGCAGGATCTTCTGTCTTCATCAGTAGTCTAGCAAGAGACTCAGCATCGCCATCCGTCGCATACAATTGAAGCATCATCACTTCGGTGTCTCCATCCGTTTCTCCTATTGAGTCTGAAGCACCTAGTCGTATGTTGACAGGTACGCGCTCGTCGTTGACTAAGATGGAGAGGTCGAAAGATTCGCTATCTTCTACAGCTCGCTCGATTTTGTTGATAATCATCCCGCCATCTTCAGTCTCTATCAATGAGAGAGCCATTTCCAAATGATAGTTATTCATGAGTTCGAGTTCCTTCATCTCCTGAGCCGCTTTTTCAATATCACCTTCACCAATGAACGCCCCAACTATTCGCCACCTGAGTGCGGAAGAATCGACATCTTCTTGACGAATTTCTGCCCATTCCAAGAGTTCTTTGAGAGAACCCAGTAATTCACTTGAGGAACGATTTGGGGGAGTATCTGGTTCCAATACCAATGCTGCTACTCTAGTTGCTTCTGCCAGAGCGTCGTTTCCTTCGCACGATTCAGCATCACTCCAAATCGAAAGATCTCCAGATCTTATTTTGACTAACGTCGAATGTTTCTTTGCGATATCTCCCACAACGGAATCTTCGGACAACGATTCAAATCTTTCCAGAGAGTCATTGAGACCCGCTGCTTGAGATAGTATGGCGTTGAGTAATCCAACAACACCTTCTTTCTCGGCAAGGGTCGCTTCGTCGAGTTGTCGAGCCAACCACTGCTGCTTCACACTTGCTTTCTTCTTCATCATCTCGTGAAGGCGCATCAACGGGACGCCAATCTTGGCGGGCAAATCGATACCTAGTGGTGGTTCCAGTAGCGCTTGCAACGCTTCGTTGTCGGTAGGATCCATAAGGCAGCGTTCCAACCACTCCGGATCGACACTATCCTCTACCTCGATTGCTTGGTAGAGTTTCATCTCACCTAGAATCGTTTCAAATTCTTCAGCTAGGAAGTGGAATACTGGATGAACTCCATCGGAGTTGCAGGCAGAGCGGAGATTAGATAGGGTTGAGTTCCATGATGTATTCCAATTGTCGGACTCCATGGTTGCTTTGTGAGTAAGTAGAGTTGCTAGTCGATAGTCGTCGTCGCCATTCGCCTCCACCAGTGCTTCGACAGGTTCCATCTCGACCTGCTTGAGGAACCCCCTATCTCCACGGCCACCACGTCTTCCGACCCTTCGCCTCCCCTTCTCTGAATTATCCCCTTGACCCTTTGCACCTTGTTGTAGAAGGGTGAAGGCAAGACCACGCCATTCTGGTTCCATCATGCTCCAAGCCATTGTTTTCTCAATAGTCTGGAGCCTTCTTGTGGGATTGCCATGTGCCTTCTCAGTAGCCTCTTCAAGAGACTCTGCAAGAAGGCGTCGTGAAATGTCGCAATCCCCCTACGAAGC
Source organism: uncultured Candidatus Poseidoniales archaeon (assembly GCA_964000875.1). Classification (GTDB taxonomy): domain Archaea; phylum Thermoplasmatota; class Poseidoniia; order Poseidoniales; family Thalassarchaeaceae; genus MGIIb-Q1. The sequence continues at coordinate 17,868 of CAXFCF010000002.1, read as the reverse complement.
CGCTCGGTTGGCTCTCTCTACATCAACCCAACGATTGAGTTCCCTAAGGGAACTCTAGCCAAGGAATGAAGTGGGAATCATATCTCAGACGAAGTTATGGTGTCCTCTATGGGCCAATTTTTCATCGTACTTTTACACCCCTTTGCAGCATCTTTCACCATTTGGTTCATCCTGCGCCAATATGGCTATCGAAAGAAGCGCAAAGAGGTTCGTGGCGAAGAGGCGAAGAGTGTTCGTGAGAATCATGAGAGAGCTGGAGAGTTAGCCGTTAAACTAGCCATAGGGGTTGTGTTAGGGGGTTTGGTGATCAACGCTTTGCTCGACTATGAGAATGAGGGAGTGATGGCGCTTTTCCCCAGTCATGTTCATGGTTGGTTCGGATTGATGGGGCTCACACTCTTCCTCTTTCTAGCTCGAAAGGGTAGGGAGACCAAGCGGTTGAGAGAGGCAGGAGAATCGTTCTCTATGGAGATGCGCCGTCACAGTAGGGCAGCAGATGTCATCATTTTGCTGATGGTGATTCACGCTTTCCTCGGCTTCATTTATTTGTTCAAACTACTTGCTTGAGCTGCAGACCACTGTTGCAACCAGAGCCTAATATTCTCGCCGATGTCCTCTGCCACCGTTGCTCTATGCTCTACATCACCTAATGTGCCGAGTGGCATTATTCTGCAACCACATGCGTTGTAGTGTCCACCCCCATCGACATCGAATCTGGTTGCCATCCTAGTCAGATCGAACACACCTCCATTTGAATGTAGGAAGGAATTGGTGTAGAATGATGCAGATAGAGGCCAAGAACCCTCAGATCCATAGTTACCATGACTACTACCGTGGACGATGAGGCAAGCATCGCAATCATCGCCGTAATGCGCTGTAACTAGATATCCGTTGGTGCGGTAACCAGTATCTTCCAAGCGAACAATCGCCAACCTGTCCTTAATTTCACCATGTGATTCAAGCATTCTCTTGACCTCATCCATGGATCGCCGCTCCTCGTCTATCCTTTGTACAACTTCAGGACGCTTAACCACATCTTCCACCGAAGCGCCTCCTGCTAGTGCTTCCGCTACCATTTTGGAATACTCTTGATCCTTGGAAGATATGGTTCTGGAGAGCCAGACTATTGGGTCGTTGGAAAGGAATTCATCTCTACTAATGCCCCCGCTATCGAGTTTGTCGACCATTTCCATCATTGGTTCTATACTAGAAAGATCGAACTGTTCACGGAATAGGTCGAAGGCAACGCGGGCGGCCGAAGGTGCATCTCGCCAAACAACGACGCACCCTTTACCCTTGACCGCCTTTTCTTCTTCAGCAGAAGGCCGATTGGTTTGATGGTGATCTATGAAGAGACCACATCTTGGATGGAACGGTAGGTCGCATATCGCGGTTCTTTCATTTATGGAATCATCCAAGAAACCACCCCGCAATTCAGCGGGATGAGAGAAGTGAACATTCGCGTCTGGCCAAACCTTGCAGAGAATAGAGGCAGCTACCAAACCGTCCAAATCCCCATCAGCAATGATAGACTCGATTTTGAGGGTAGCCAGATCACCCCCCGACTTCATACTCCCCTCGCGTCTCAAGCACACCATAGCGCTACCGTCGTTAATTGCACATCCAACACGCAACGAATATGTCGTCTACTTCCATCGCCTCCGTCATGGAGACATCGTGCGGGTTGGTTCTGCTCAACTACGACATGGTTTTACTTCTCCAATATCCACAAGGCCACTGGGATTTCGTCAAAGGTCATGTCGAAGAGGGTGACAAGTCTCCAGAAGACACCGCTCTGAGGGAGTTAGAGGAAGAAACGGGTATTTCCGCAGCTCAAGTAGTTCCAGGATTTCGTACTAGAACTGAATATGAGTTTGAGCATAAGGGTCAGTTGATTGAGAAGCAAGTTCACTGGTTTATCGGTCAAACAGAAGAGGTTACGGTAAACCTTTCACACGAGCATGTAGGGTATCTCTGGCTCTCCTTGGACGATGCAGAAAACCAACTCACATTCGATAATTCGAAGAGAGTGCTCGTGGAAGCAAGGGAATTCCTGCAGCACTGAGCAACTTCGTTATCTCAAGTTCAATCTTCCATCCTACGACCTAATGGTTTCCAGAGAGTCTCATCTTCACCTAGAGTAGCAGCAATCCATCGCGCCATCACGAAGAACCAATCTGAAAGCCGGTTTAGATAAGCAAAGGTCTCACCTCTGACAGAGTTTGCCCCCTCTGCTTCGCGTAGACTCGACAATCTTCTCTCACACCTTCTCGTAACCGATCTTGCCATGTGCAGATGTGCTATGACGGGATTTCCAGTGGGTAAGATGAATGATGTGAGGGGTTCGCACACTTCGAGCATCTCGTCCATTTCCTTGACAAGTCGTTCACCAGCGCTATCTGGTAAGACTTGCATTCCTTCAGGTATGGATTCCGGAGTGGTTGAGCATTCTGCTCCAAGATCAAACAACTCTTGTTGTAAATGCGAGAGGAGCCTTCCTACTTTGGCCTGAACTCTGTGGATGATGGTCTTTGGACCACCGTCCTCACCTACTGTGGGAAGTCTTCCGAGTTCCATGCGTATTACACCGACAATAGAGTTCAACTCATCGATGGTTCCAACGACTTCCAGACGAGTGTCGGACTTTGAGACGGTGGTTCCATCCAGGTGCTGTGTATTCCCCTCGTCCCCGATTCCGGTGTGTACACGGGTTATGCGAACCATCCAGACGCCTCGTTCATGAGGCGTGGAGGTGTCCTTATCAAACCCAAGTATCGAATATATTCAGGTAGAGGCACCATTGGCTGAAGATGAATAGAATCGTTGAGTGACCAAAACACCGACAGTCAACCAGATTCCGAGTTCAATAGTCACAATTAGCCAAGACCATTGTCCAAGAGAAGTAAGCAACTCCGTAGCATCATATGGTTGACCATACTTACCGATGAAAGCCGCTTGCGACAGAAGGCTACCACCAAACCATGCGAGCACTGCTCCCCAACCCAGCGTGGATACGGTCTTGTTTCCTTTTACAATCAATAGATTACCAGTGTATGTTCAACTTCTGGAGATATAAAACCAACCCTTTGTTGTATCACTTATGGCCTAAAATGAAGATTCACTCTTCAGAGGGATGACCTTCGAACTTTCTCAGTGAACTTTCAATTGCTGACACCCAATCATCACTAACACTCTCTTCACCACCTTGACGGAGGAACTTCTCACGGTGTAGTTCGGCTGCTTTTTGGTCGCCAACATGTTCGTACAACTTCAGGAGTGCAGCGTGGCTCATCGCGTTGATGTATGGTTCATCCATATCCCACGCTCTCTCAAAGCACGCGATCGCCCCTCTTTCTCCGAGAATCAACCCTCGCTCGATACGAGTCAATCCTGCCATTGACCACATCATCGCTGTAGTTCCGACAATCATTCCACGGAAGAATAGATAGATTTCTAGGAGAACTATTGCAGAAGCGGTGGCGAAGGCAGTCAGCTGCTCACTTTTGTTGAAATCATGCCAGTCCATTGAGAAGAGGGAGAGAACCGCACCGACGAATAGAACACCAGCGAGAGGTGCCACTATAACATCAGTTTTCGTTCCTGCAATCCACCATGACCCTATGATGACAAATGCTCCGGAGGTTACGGCGACACCTAGTGCCGCAACCCTCTCTTCCTCGAATTGTCGTGGGGATTGTGATGCGATGATGAGGAGTACCGCCAAACCAGCCAACGAGTATGCCGCTCTTCGTGAGAAGCGGGGGAACGGTTGATCCTTACTGAAGTGGAACAGGATACCCGCAGCGACCGCGAGTAGTATTACCCACTGTTCGATTTCCACAAGCGTCTGCCGTTTGAAACCGCAAATGAAACCACTGGTCACTCATTCCGAGTCGACCCATCTCCAACCAGGTTTCCAAAAAGCATCATCATCAAGCCACGAGAGCCATTCTTCTACATCTGCTCTCAACAAATAGAACGCTCTTCTATCTAGCCCTTCAAGGAGCTCAGGAGATACCTCTTGCTTGGCGTGTGCATCACGCCATTCGATTTGCAACTCCCGTACTCTGATTTGTCCGGCAGCCGGATTGTCATGGTGTCTCTCACACACCATCCTCAGGTCGTCGAGCCAAGTTCTGGTTCCTTTGACCTGTGGATCGTTAGTAAAGTCGGCCTTCTTCTTGCCGAATGGCCACCATCCCATGATGAAGGCTCCAACACTCTCTGCTAAGAGACTTGGGTGTTGGATACAGAACGCTGATTGGTTGTGCCTCTCACGGCATGGTATGGCGAGGATTACTGTACACACTCACGGCAAGGTGCGAGAGCGTGCATATACCGATCTCATCTCAACCTATACTGAACGCCTTTCCTCAAGAGGGGTGACGCTGTTCAATCATGGCGACAAACTGTCCCACGATGACTATGTTGCCAAGCTGGAGGCTGCGGCAAATGATGGAAACCTGATACTTCTCGATGAGTGTGGTGAATCCGGATCCACCTCATGGTTCGTAGAGAATTGGAAGTCGTGGAGGATGGAGAGCAAGGCGATACATCTAGCGATAGGCCCAGTGGATGGTTTTGAATCAGATATAGTAGAGAGGCACCGAAGCATAGCGCTTGGACCCATGACAATGACCTATGAGATGGCAGCTGTCGTCTTACTAGAACAACTCTACCGCGCTAGTGAAGTGGTACGCGGTTCACCATATCACAGAGATTGATTATAATGAATCGCCGATAGACACTACTTCTTCAAGGAAGGTACTCAGTGATTCATTGGTTACCGCAGGGTTGGCTATTACTGGCCTCATTATGACACGGTCACCAACATTGGAGAGAGTGACTATAAAATTTCCATCATTGAGTAATTTGGTGCGAATACCAGCTGTGATTCTATTCTCTTCTTCCTTTGACATACCCGGTCTTGTGTAGTAGATGCAGATGTTTGTCAATGATGGCTCGATGGCTATTTCGAGTCTTGGGTTTGAACGAATCTGGTCGGCAAGCCGGTTGGCTAGTTCGAAATATTCCTCAATTTGTTTGGACCAACCCTCACTCCCTTTGGCTCTCCACGCTAGCCAGAGTTTGAGGGCATCTACTCTTCTACCACATTGTAGACTCTTGCGTCCTAAATCTACCTCAGATGCCCCGTCATACAATAGGTAGTGTGCTTCCTCGGTATGGCTGCAGACTTTTCTCAGGACACCAGTATCCTTGACCAAGAAGACCGAGCAAACTATTGGCATCCCCATCATCTTGTGCGGATCCCAACAGACGGAATCAGATTTCTCAATACCGCGTAACAGGTGGCGAGTCTTTGACGACAGGAGTGCTGCTCCACCCCATGATGCATCAACATGCAACCATAGATACTCACGCTTACATATATCTGCAATATCTTCCAATGGATCGATTGCTCCTGCAACGGTGGTTCCTGCTGTTGCGAGCACACAGAAAGGAAGGTTACCAGCTCGCTTTTCGGCGGCGATAGAATTTGCCAGTGCTTCAATGTCCATCCTACCTTCATCATCACAATCTATGCCAATCAAGTTGTCCACACCGATTCCGAGGACATTCGCAGCCATCTTAGCGGAGTAGTGTCCCTCCTTGGAGACGAAAGCAACCAACCTCTTGTCCCTAACACCGGCATGGTTGGAGTCGGGACATTTTCTGTCTCGAGCACACATCATTCCCATCAGATTCCCATTAGAACCTCCGGTAGTGAATACACCCTCGCCAGCCTCAAACCCGACAAGCGAGTTCATTACGCGTATCATTTCATCCTCAACGAGTGTTGCCATTGGAGCTATTTCGAATGTGTACATCGAGGTGTTCGTAAGGCTGGTCAACACTTCACCAGCGAAGGCAGGAATGTTAGTTCCACCCCACAATGGGTTGAGGAAGTTCGTGTGGCTGGTTCTGACAGAGTATAACAGGTAGTCGTCGACATCCTGCAACAATCTCTCTACATCGACCCCTTCTCTTCCGACTGCTAAGTCTATCTTACGCCGCAATTCATCGGGGGTGGATGGAACACGAACCGGGACATCTGGATTTGAATTAGACTCAAGGTAGCGCCATACGCGGCCGAAGACACCCTGGAGAAACCTCTCTTCGTAGGCGTCAAGCCCACCATCGTCCTCAGCCATGCTCCTCTTTTCTAATGCGAGTCAAGGCGGGTCATGAACAGTTGCCTACAACCTCTCTACAGAGTGGCGTTGTGCATCGACAGCGCATATAGCAGCCATGTGAACTACATCTCTAACACCATCTCCTTGCTGTAGAATCTGAACTGGTTCCGCCATTCCCTCAAGGATTGGCCCAGTCATCTCAGCGTCACCTAAGTGGTCGAGTAGTTTGTAGGCAATGTTCGCAGCTGCTAAGTTGGGACAGATTAGAACATTGGCGGAGCCATTGAACTCCATGAATGGATATAATTCTTGGATATCACCGACTAATGCGGTGTCCGCCTGCATCGGACCATCAATAACCAAATCTGAATCCAACTCTTTAGCGATGTGTAGAGCGTCCTCTACCCTGTTAGATCTCAGGCCACGGGCTGAGCCGAAATTGGAGAATGAGAGGAGGGCAACTTTGGGTTGGATGCCGAACCTCTTAGCGACCTTTGCGGTTTGGACTGCAATCTCTGCCAGTGTTCTTGAATCGGGGTATACATTGACAGTTGCGTCACCGATGAACAGCAGCTTGCCCTGCACTGCCATCATGTACATACCAACGACACGATGGGCGTCCGCCCCGGTTCCAATTACTTCAAGGCAAGGTCTGAGGAAGGTGGGGTAGGCTCGGGTCAACCCACCAACGAAACCGTCAGCTTCACCCAATTGCACCATCAGTGCTCCGAAGTAGGTTCTCGATTTCAGAACCCTTTGTGCGTCGACAAGAGTCATTCCCTTGCGTGCACGCAATTTTGCCAACTTATTGCGGTAGGCACCTTTGCGTCTTGGATCTGTGATAGGGTCGATTATCTCACATTCGAAATCGATGGAAAGTTCGTCCATAATCGCTCTTATGACTTCCTTCTTTCCAAGTAATATTGGCTCACAGATTCCCTCTTGAATAAGGTCGTAGGCGGCTCTGACAATTGTAGGATCATCACCTTCAGGGAACACGATTTTCTTCTTTTCCCTCCTAGCTCGATTAATTACAGAACGCATCACTGACTGAGTAAGACCAAGCCTCGACTCCAACTCTTCACGGTACTTCTTTACATCGAATTCAGAGGGAGGAATTCCTGCAACACCTTCGTTTACGGCTGCTTCGGCGACCGCCGATGCTACCCATATCAGTACTCGACGATCGAATGGTTTGGGAATGATATAATCCTCACCGAAAGAGATGTGGTCGAGTCCGTAAGCTTCCCTTACTTGGTCGGGAACTGGTTCTTTGGCGAGTTCAGCAAGAGCCATGGTAGCTGCTAACTTCATTCCAGTGGTGATTTTCTTGGCCATACAGTCAAGTGCTCCTCGGAAGATATATGGGAAGCCCAGAACATTGTTGACCTGGTTAGCGAAGTCAGATCTTCCACTAGCAACTATTGCCTCTGGAACCGCTGCCTGCGCTATGTCGGGCATAATCTCAGGAGTAGGGTTTGCCAGTGCGAATACGATTGGTGCATCAGCCATCTCACGAACCATATTTGGAGTGACTAAATCACCCTTGGATAATCCGAGAAATACATCAGAACCTCGCATTGCCTGTGCGAGATCACCATCAGGGACATCGACTGCGAAAGACTTCTTCTGTTCAGACAGTTCGTTCGCTTCCAACCTACTCTTGGTGATGATTCCACGCGAGTCAACTAATGTGATGTTCTCCCTTTGTACACCGAGAGAGACCCAATGCTCGGCACAGGATATTGCGCTTGCTCCGGCACCCGAGACCACGACTTTGACCTGCTCAATTACTTTACCTGAAATCTCCAATGCATTAAGTAGAGCGGCTCCCGATATGATGGCAGTACCGTGTTGATCATCATGCATCACCGGTATGTCTAGTTCCTCTACCAATCTCCTCTCAATCTCGAAGCACTCTGGTGCTTTTATGTCCTCTAAATTAATTCCACCAAATGTGGGAGCGATTCGCTTGACAGTATCGACAAACTCGTCTATATCCTTCGTGTCTACTTCGATGTCGAAAACATCAATGTCAGCGAACGCCTTGAACAACAGACCCTTCCCTTCCATCACTGGCTTGCTAGCGAGTGCACCTATGTCACCCAATCCAAGCACAGCAGTACCGTTGGAGATAACAGCCACTAGATTCCCCTTAGAGGTGTACCTGTAGGCGCTCTCGGGCCACTTCTCGATTTCTAAACAGGGGTATGCTACACCAGGAGAGTAGGCAAGAGAGAGATCACGCTGTGTGGCGTGCGGTTTGGTGGGTACGGTCTTTACCTTCCCGAACGGAGGTGTCGCGTGGTAGTCGAGTGCGTCTTTGCGCAACTTCTTGTCGTCGGCCATCGAAGGCTCTCCCTTACGTTTGGTAACCCGCCATCCACTCAGTTATGTGCATTACCCTTGGTGAATAGGGTTAGATATGCCATTTTTACAGTGGTGTATACAAAGTATACAATTTGTTCAGGAACCCATGTCCTTCATAAATGAAGGAACATGCGTGTGCTCCATGGTATCTCGTAAGTTCGGGCTACGTAGTATACTTCTCGTGACGCTGATGCTTGCTTGGTCAGGCTCTCCATTAGTGGAACTCGATGCGAAAGCTCACCCGTCTGCAGTGACTGAGTGGGGCTCTGGTGGGCACAATGATACTGGTTGGATGACAATAGATGCTACCGGTGCCGACTCATTATCTGGTATCCAAGCGACTGGCGATTTACACCTCACTCTAGCACCCGGTGCTGAAGTCTCAAATGTGTCGTTCGAAGTTCGTGTCAACGGTTCCAACGGAACTTGGGTCGAACAACCTCAGTTGAGTTTTGTTGATACACAATATTCCATCATGGATTGGCGAGGAATGGGTGGATTTGGACAGCAGAACGACCTGATGTCCGGTGAACCGTACAGTTCACGCTTGCAACCGACCGTCAACACCGGTGCGTCTTGGATGCTTCCTAGTGATGCCGAGATTAGTGATATGGTGATTGAAGCGCTACGCCCTGCAGATGCGTATGTGACTTTCGAGCCGTTCACCTTTGTTGTGAAGGACTCGGAACAACATCTCGACGGGCGTCTTTACCTGTTAGTGGAGGATGTTGTTCTCCAACTCGATGCTAACAACGACCCGCCACTAATTGAGATTCACGAAGGAGTAAATGGTTCTACAACCATGGCTGTAGACTTGGCCAACGATCTCCTTTTGGTAGCGTTGGAAAACGGTTCTTTCCGAGCATTCTCCCTCTCCGATTCCTCAGAGGTGGTAGCACCTTATCCTAGTCTTGGTAGTGGATACGCAACTTCGATGATGTTTGATTCCTCAAATGTACTCTGGGTTGGTACTGACACTGCAGAGTTGTTTGCATGGGATCACACTGGTGCGAGCCTCAGCGTTGCCACGAACCCGAGCAGTGGTTCGGACAAAGTGACTTGCCTACAGTTGGTAGGTTCGGGTGAACTGCTGGTTGGAACTGCTGGTGGTGGTGTGATGAGGTATGATTCGATTCAGGATACTTGGTTGAACAGTTGGGACAGTCAGAACGCTTTGCCCAGCGATGTTGTAGTTGACATGGAGGTGGCTAATGGTATACTTTTGATAGGTCTGTGGGATGCTGGAATAGTTCGCCGTAATGTTGCGACTGGTTCTTGGCTCGCCACTTGGACTAGTTCCAACTGGCTAGACTCTGATGATGTTAGGAAAATGGAAGTTACAGGAAACTGGTTGAATATTCTTGCAGGCGACACCATGCACTACTACAACATGAGCATGGGGGCTTTCTCCACAAATGTAGCACTCTCTGATTATGGGTTGATTCGCGGTGGAATGGACATCATCCAATGGCAAGCCATTGGGTCGAGATCTCCCTCCACTGACTCGATTCTTGTTAGCGACGGCAGCGGTGAGTTTGCGTTAGTGCAATCTTCAAGCCCACCCACATGGATTAGCAACATGCTCCTCTCAACATCCCCTTCCAGTAGTGAGATGTACGATGTAGTCGAAGTCTCGAACAAGGTATTCGTGGCAGGCAACGATGTCGTTGATGTGTTCGATAAGCAGGCAAATCGATGGATTACCCCCATATTCACAGGTAGTACTAATGTCAACCTAGAGACAGATGGCGCCTCGCTTTGGGTCGCCACTTTGGATGCAGGGCTTTTCGAATTCGCCCTTAACGGAACGCAGACCAACCACTGGGATATCAGTGATAATCTGAACTCTGATTCTGTTGATTCATTGGCATATGATCAGCAGACAGATACCTTGCTTTTGGGACACAGTGATGCGGGTATGACCGTGCTTGATGTCAACAGTTCCAATGTTACATCGTCTTGGTCAGCCAGTAGGTCAGATGTTTTTTCCAACCAGGTACGTGGCGTTGCCGCTCGCTCAGGTACTGCATATGTCGCTTCGAACCAAGGCGTCATTCGTCTTGACATAGCCAACGACACCCTGCTATCGTCTTGGCGTTCGACAGGAATGGACGATGTCAGCTACATGCCCGTCGAAACTGATGGTAGCCGCATCTATGTAGGTCTGTATGGTTACGGCGTACTTGTCTTTGACAGGGTCAGCGGTGATGTTTTGGAGACCTGGAGAGCATCGCGAGGAAATAACGGAATTCTCAACAACAACATCTACTCCCTTCACATCGATTCAAACAATGACATATGGGTGGGCACGGCGGACGGCGCATCGAGGTGGGATGGTAACTCGTGGTCGCACATCCAAGCACAAGGAGGATTCAATCCAGCTAATTTCTACGACCTCACATCCGATACAAATTACCTCTATGCCGGCACCAACGCGGGTGCTTGCCAATACGAACTCTCTTCACTCAATAGGGAGGATTGCTGGAACTATTACTCCAACCCTGAAGGTCTACCATCGTCTTGGGTCTACTCTGTCGAAATGCTATCCAACGGGCTTCTCTATGCTGGAACCAACTATGGCGCAGGTGTAATCGATGTAGTCAACGACACCGTAATCGATGTATGGGAGGCGGGAGAGCAAACTTGGAGCGCTTCCACCTATCTGTATGATGATGTGGTTTATGTTGGATTGAATGGCGTAGGAGTAGGTCGATTTGACTTAACCGCAGGAGAGTGGCTCGCCACATGGGACACATCGAGCCAGAATAACATCGTGACCGATAACGATGTTACTACACTGATTCCAGACAGGCAAGCTCACAGAATTTGGATTGGCGGCGACTTTGGAGTACGATTGATAGATCTCGACAACCAATCCTATGTTGATGGCTTTTCTCGAACAGGTGGTCAGGATCCTCCTGCTGAATTGGTTATTATTGGCAACACACTGTATGCTTCTGAAGAGCGCGGCAATGGTGGCTCCAACGACAACATCTACCGATACGACATAGACACCATGTCGTCACTATCTACTCTCGACGCCGGTGCTCAAATCAGCCAGAGTGGATCAGTCTACGGCATCGGCGAGGGGCCAGATGGAATGCTGTGGATTGGAGTTACGCCATCCAGTTGGTGGGGTCTGGATGCGGGTAGTATTGTTCGCTATGATCACGCTAACGGAACTTGGGGTGCAGCTCTGGAAGCCACGGGAACCATCCTCAGAGTCAATTCAGCGTATGCTGGCGAGTGTGAACCACTGAACATCTCCATGTGTCATGTATTCGCTTCTTATGGGGAGAAGGTACACCGTCACTTCGACTACTACGGTAATTTGCTAAATGAGTGGGATGACAATGTAATGCAAGGCCCTATCAGATCCATTGATTATTACCAAGGAATCGTGCACTTTGCAACCTACGATGGTATCGCTCGCTACGACATGGTCAATGATACATGGTTGAACACATGGACACCAGGAAGTGGTCTTCCATCACAGTCTGAGGACACCATATACGACATTGAAGTTGTAGGTGATGATCTATGGTACACTACCATGGCCAACAGCGGTTGGAGTCGTAACAGTCGCATATTCAGGATGAACGGCACCACTGGTGTATGGAGTAGTTGGGAAGCAGGTCAAGGAAGCATACCCGGGGGATTCGGATTCTCGATGGAGGTTTGCCGTGGTGTTCTCCATGTAGCAATGGCGCGCTGGAGTGGCTGGGGTAGTCAGGGTGGTGTAGCTCGCTACGACTTGTCATCGAGTCAATGGCTCAGTCAATGGACCCAAGGTGGCGGTGGAACCGGTAACAATGGTCTAGCCGATGATGATGCTATTGCACTCGCATGTGATGAGCAAGGTGGAGTTGTGTTCGTAGGTTTTGAGCAGAACGATGTTGGGATATCCAGATATCAATATGGACAAGGAGCAGGTCGAGGTTTCCTCTCTACTATTTCCGAGACGGCCAACGGTATTTCGGGTGATGTTCTCTTCCCAGATGGCATGCGTTGGCATGGTGGAGTATTGATGGCGTCACACACAGATGAGAATGGTATTGGTGGTATTTCTCGCATCTCTTCAAGTGGAAGTGCATTAGGGAGCGGCGTCGTCCTTGATGCAGGCACCCAAGCCTCCAGTATGGAGATAGTTCCTTCCACTAGTTCGAGCGTTCAGTGGCTAGTTGGCCGACCAGGAGGAGATTCTGGATACAACCGGGTCGACATATTGAACAGCACGGGCTTGCACACTTTTGATGTCTTAGCAGGTCTTTCGAGTGGCCGAATGCTAGATGTCACCTTCCAAGGAAACAATGTGTGGATTACTTGTGCGGATGACTCTAGCCAATACTTTGGTTCATCCATATTACATGGTTCCCTGACTACTAATGGGTCGATTCAGTGGAACCAGGCTTACCCATTCGTGTGGGATGTGGTCAATGAGATGTTACCCATCAACAATGATTTGTGGGTGACGACAGCAGGTGGTGGCCTATACAAGGTGGACACCACGACTGGTCAGATTCAGTGGACATCTCTCCCCTTGCACTTACAAATGCACGGAATTCATAGGAGTGGAGACCAACTTGTAATCGGTTTGATGGGAACTACTTCCACAGCTGCAGGATTCCAGATATACAACATGACCACCACAAGTTGGACAGATGGTTCACTACTCGCTGGCCTTCCATCGAATCTTGTTAGAGACTTTGTAGAGTATGACAACAAGGTATGGATAGCAACCTATGGTGGGCTTGGTGTTTGGAACCTATCTACAGATTCATGGGATGATCCAATAACCACTCAAGATGGCCTTCCTACACCAGTGATAGAGCACATATGGGTAGAGGGATCCGAACTGATGCTCGGAACACCATCCGGCCTTACTCGTTTTGAGACTACTAACATGACTGTGGTTGATGTTATTGACAGAAACGATGGGCTCATTGGTACACGGGTTAGTGGCATCGCTTATGCGGCACAGACCACAGTCACTAGTGGCGGCAATTCGGTAACCTATCCAAGAAGCCTGATGTTGTCACACAACGGGGAGGGTCCAACTAGGCCTGGCGCGACTTCGTTCGATATATCCACGATGACAGCCACACAGGTGTACATGGTAGATATGCTACCTTCAAACGATGTCACAGCTGTTGCTGCAGATTGGTGGGGTGTGCATGTAGCAACTACCGAGGAGCCACTGATGCATTGGAACGCAGGCTCCAATACGATGGAAGCAGGAAGCCCGTCATGGGCATTCATGTCGTGGCCAATTGAATCGCTTGCAAGCGATGGTACAACTCTACTTGCAACGACTCAGATAGGCATTGATTTCGTCTCCGTCCAAAACAGCATCCACGGAATCACTCGATCCGAAGCGATAGTTGATACGACCTCGTCTTGGATTGGCTCGACTGGTATCTGGCTCACTACTGATGGTAGTGGGCTCTACGGTTGGGGCTCTTCTCCATCATTCCTCGAACTCGAGAGACAAAGCATGAGGCGAGCAGACCCTCTTACAGCAACTTTCGTGGGGAGCAACTGGGATTTGACTAACACTTCGAAGCCAGGGATGGCTACAGTCCTCGTTGACTCGTCTTCACCAGTCATGACTCCAGCACCGGCTGGTAACTTTGCACCCAGTGGTATTGGTGTCCACCAACTATCATTGACGCTGTCTAGCCAAGTCGATGGTGCGGCTATTTGGGTCACATCGAATAGCCTCAATTACTCAGGAATCTGGAATTTGACGGATGTGAATTCGAACCTTGAGGCGGCGTTCGAGCTGGCTTCACGAAGAGGAACGCTCACGCCAGAAGGACGAGATATGCACATTCAACTCACCAGCCCTTTGAATGGCTCATTAGAAGTTAGGATAACCTATGATTGGGTCAGATCAGAGTCACCAGTCGAAATAATCGATCTTTACGACCGACCTGATGATGGCGGAGGTGTACTTGTTTCAGAGTGGACTCCTAGCCAGGATCATGGATGGGCCGCATACAGGATTTACCTGAATGTGGGCAACTGGTCCAGCCAACCGACATCTGCTGATCTATTGACTAGGAACTTCGACGCCCGCATTCCCGATTGGTCAACCACTATGGTTGATATCAATACAGTAAATGGTCAGCCTATACAGGATGGAGTAGACATCTATGGTGTGGCAGTCGTAGAATACTCAGATGGAACGCTGGGCGAACCTTCGGACATACTTGGTCCAGCAGCATCAAGCGATGAGATTCCATCACCCCCTGAGTGGGCAAATGCAGGACCTGCTGAGGGTGGAGAAGATGGAGATCTTTACGTAGAGTGGGCAAAGTGTACGGCAATAGACCACGCAGGAACTAGGATATGGGTATCAACTCAGGAGATTAATGACGCTGTAGGCCTCTCACCTCAAGGAGCAGATCAGAACACACAGAGCAACAGTACTGTGCTTGAACTTGAGAGGGGAAGACCATACTGGGTTGCACTGACTTGTGTAGATGAGGGCGGACAACATGACCCTGCTAATGCTACGATTGTTGGTCCAGTGGTTCCAGTAGGGGGAATCAACGATGGCATTCCCCCGGTTCCTGTTGAGGATATCGATGCCTACGATACTCCTGATGATCAAGGCGGCAGAATCACAGTGGACTGGACGCCTAATTCGGAAGATGACTGTGGATGGCATCTAATCTTGGTCAAGGAATCGCAGGGCGAACTCGAATCACCAACCAGCGCCTTCGACTTTGAGAACGCAACGATAGTGCCTGATTGCACAACCAACTCGACGGTAATCTCATCCTTTGGAGACCAGAGAATTGTCGATAACACACTGTATTGGATTACAGTCGTAGCGTTCGACTTCTGGGGTAATGGCGATCTCGGTAATGTGACTTCCATCCAAGCTTTCTCTGAGAAGAATCAGCGCGGAGCCGATCCCCCCGAGCGAGTTGTCGATCTTGCTGCATGGGATCACCCCGATGACGATGGCACAAGAGTTGACGTTATGTTCGGTGCCAGCGAGGCCGAGGATTTCGGTTACTATGTCGTATGGGCAAGCAGTCAGCCTACCGATGACATGGCAGCGACATGGGCTCGGTGTAAGGATGATCTGGCAGCCTGTGGAGCAGTCAAGATAGACATCCAGCAACCGTTCGGTGCCGATGACGGAAAGATTGAGTTGACATTAACACAAGCGCTCTATGATGGAGACAGTGTAGAGAACTCGAATCCAGACATGATTCGTCCGAACACACCACTTTCAGTGACAGTCACAGTGCACGACATCTACGATTCGGCCTTCTTGACAGGTCTACCAACTGTGGTTGTTACTCCAATCGACAACCGCGACGACATAACCCCGCCAGATCGTCTAGATGCTCCCACAGTTGCTGACATTCCTGGTGACAATGGTACGGCTGTTTCCGTCGACTTCGCTCGCTCTGAAGCGAGTGATTTGGCTTACTACGAGGTTTATGCAGACATCGTAGCGTTCACTAGCATAGGTCACCGACAACCGTTGATGGTTGTTGACAGAGACTTCCAAGGGGCGTTCACATTGGAGGTTTACGAGGGCGACACACCAATCATGTCAGGCATTCCTGTTCATGTGGCAATAGTACCAGTGGACTCTGCAGGTAACTTCCACGATGATCGCCTCAATGTAGGCAAGGGCAGAGCTATTGACAACTCAGGCGAGGATCCTGGTGGGCATCTCCCAGATGTTGACTTCACCACCGCGTGGAATGAGGATGGTACAGGTATTGAAGTGGATTGGGAGGCTCTGACCAGCACCGATGTTCGTTCATACAGAATCTATGTCTCAACTCAGAGGTTCGAAAACACCGATGAGGCAGACCTTGCTAAGGAAGGTATAATCGGAACTTTCTGGACTCTTGAGGAGTACAATGAGACCGATGCTTTCGACAACTCATCACACTGGTTCATAGGAGTAGTGACTTACGATGGTAGTGTCTGGAAGCACTCAATACAGTCGAAAGAACTCAAGCCATACAAGGCTCCAGGTTCGGATGGTGATGGTGATGATGATGATGGCCAATCAAGTACCGGAATACTCGATCTAATAGACCTAAACACAATGTTGACGATACTACTCTCACTTGCAATCTTGACTGTGTTATTGATGGCCTTTAGGGCACGCAGGAACCGCCGTCAGGACGAAGCTTGGCAACTTGCTAACTCAGCATGGGGTCTTCCACAGGAGAACTGGGGTGACGAAGGCTTCGATTCCGATGTTGATCTCGCAGGAACACTGATGCCTGCCGCTGCAGCGATTCAATCCGACCAGAAGCCGGTGGCCGAGGTTCCTGCAGCTAGCGTTGCACAGCAGCCGGTGCAGTCGTATGAGGCACCACCAACCGATGCTAGTAGGCGTCTAGCGGAACTTTCCAATGAGTTGTTCGATGAACCGGCCAGTAGGCCTTCTTCTGGCGATTCTGAGCTTGATTCCCTAATCGACGACCTCTTGTGATGTAGTTACATCGGACAAGCGTCGAGCCTAGCGCCCTATGGGCGCTACTCGATGGTAGGGGCGAAAGCATGGTACGACCAGAGGATGCAGCTTTCACTACTTTGCTCTGGATGCCAAAGTGTGGGGTTGCTTTCCTTGATCGCCATATGGCGAGGCTCCAGAGGCACGCGAAACGCCTCGGATTGGAATGGAAGGATGTTTCAATCCTTTCCATAACTGAGATTTTGACTGAGGCAATTCAGGAGGCCGAACCACCGAGAGAAGATCAGATAGGAATGGTGAGCTTGACCTTCGATGGCGAAGAATTCTCTGCTAAGGCTAGGGTTCGTGATAGAACACCAAACCAAATTACTGCCACTGCAGTACAGGCGACCTCCTGGTCGAAGGAGGTGTACGGAACCAAACACGCGGATTGGCAACCGTACATAGATGCCGGTATATTGGCAGAAGAGAGAGGGTCAGGTATGGCTTTCATGGTTGACGACGAGATAGTAGTGGATGGCAATGTGGCAACACCGGTTGTCCTCGATCACGATGGTACGCTGTGGTACACAAGTCATACCGAGGGAGCGATAGATTCAGTCACGCTCGAAGCGATGACAAGTCATCTTGTCAACCAAGGGATTCCAGTTAGCAGTGGTAGGGTCACTAGGTCACTTCTTTCTAGAGCTGCTTTGGTAGCTGCCGTCGGTACAGGTGTCGGAGTGGTACAGGTAATAGAACTCGATGGCCAACCACTTGGTTCCGATCATGAATCTAGGGTTGTCGCACTCAATACCGCTTTGGAAGCGGCACTTTCAGAGGGTTGGACGGCTTTGGGGGTGTCTTATGACTGAAATCTATCGTTGGTTAGTTGAGGATGATCAACTTTTGTTGCGGCGCCTTGCA
>CAXFCF010000001.1:0-28948 GCA_964000875.1 uncultured Candidatus Poseidoniales archaeon | reverse complement strand
TCGTTAATTGCATTCATGCCACGTTCCAATCCTTCTGGATAAGCGTCGAATAGGTTGGTTTGCCAACCTGTTTGAGCGCAAACCTGTGCAATTCCTGCGCCCATCGTACCGGCACCGATGACGGCGACGGTGAGTCTCATTGTCACTCCTCCCGACCATAAGCAGACAGAGCAGCCTGGAAGAGACGCTGTCGCGGAACATCATGCTCCATGAATGAGTAGAACGGAGCAAGATCCTTGAGCAACTCAATTGCCGATACATATGCACCGTAGATTAATGGATCAGCCTTCTCGGTAGAAGGAATCATTATTCCTAACTTGGCAAGACCCTTGAGAGTGTCTTCGTCCCATATGGTGTAAGTGTGCTTCATGAAGTGTAGATACCCTGAGATTCTCTTAACATCCAAGTCCGCTTCATCTGTAAGACTCTCCAACAACAAGGTATCTGGATATCGAATTGCGTAGAGCATCAACATCACCTCTCGCTCGACATCACTATGCCAACTACGGTGATCATGTCCCATCCATTCGTCAATCATATCGAGCATGCCACTGGTGTATGGCCTGTATACTCTGTAGAGTAGTTCCTCGTATCCCTTCGGATTCTGTGATTCCTGAAGGTGATGCATCTCAAAAAGTTCGGGAACCCTCTCAAAGAACGGCTTGAGATTTTCTCTGTCGATGGAAAGCATCGCGTGTGCCTGCATGGTTACAACCCCCGCGAATTCAATCCTTCCACTCACGGTACTGGATCCACTCTTCCTTGAAGTACTCTTGAAGGGCGGCCTCGTCATCGTCGTTGGGCAAGTTACTGTCTAGGTATTGTTCCCAATCCTCATCAGATCCCTCAAAGGGCTCTCCTTGGAGATCGAACCTGTGACCTTCGAACTTACCTACACTGCGGTTGAACTTATCTGATGGAATAAACAAGGCAGGTTCGCCTTCCTTGCGTCGGGCGTTGATTCTATTCATCTCAAGATTCAACTCGTCGAAGTAAAGCATTCTACTAGCCTCGTTGAGGTGCTCACGATCAGCTGGTTCATCGTTCTCACGCTCGTCATATCGTCCCTTAATTCCGTAGACATATGCCCACTGAGCACTAGTCGACTCGTCAACTCCAAACAGATCAAGACCTGTGCTAACCCACTTGTTGACATACTTCTGAATTAGTGCACAAGGAATTACTCCTTGATTCACAATTCTCCTGATTCCGTTAGCACCAGTACCAAGATGGAACGACTCCTCCTTGAGCATCGGCCCCATACTAGCAGCTAGCGGCTTGAACGAAGAGGTGCTCAACATCTTGAGTTGGAACTTACCATCTCTGTCGATGAAGTGAGTGAACATGAAGAAGTCCAGCCAGTGGTCGATTGGCTCATTGAACGAACCAAGAAGACGGGGTCTATCCTCTTCTCCTCGTATTGGGTTAGCTGACGAATTACGCTCTAGCAACTTCTGTGCTTCGCGAATTCCTTGCTCACCAAAATAGTTGCAGAGAATGTAAGCCATCTGCCAACCATGACGCTGTTCCTCGCACATGATTCGCATCGCTGACTTACGGTCATACTCGGTAGGTGCGGTATCGAGAAGGTGCCACTGCTGCTCCACCGATGCAAACTCGGTATCGCCTTGGACACTGACCATGCTGATGATTGCATCACGAACGGTTTGCTGTGGTACCTGCATCCTGCGCTCCCACTTCGGCATGCCCTCAAAATCACCGAACTCGATGGTGTCGCCTGCGGTGTCCCAATCGAACTTAATCTCGAATCTGTAGTCACCCAGCCAAGCCGGATCGAACCCTATTCGAGTCTGCCACTCATTGAACTCGTCAATCCATGCTTCGAAGTTGGGTTGGTACTGCTCTACTACTTCTGTCGGTCCCATCTTTTCATCCTCCTATCGAATCTCTGTCCATTTTGCCTAATTGCCCTCGAATTGAGGAATCTTCTTTTGGACATAAGCAGCAATACCTGTCTTGGCATCAGCGCTCTGGAACAAATCGGATTGCAACTCTCGCTCTAGTGCTAAGTGGTACTCCATCGGAATTTCCATGCCACTCTGGACACTTCGCTTTATGTTACCAATCGCCTTACTAGCTGCGAAAGGCAGGGTGAATTGACCTGCGTAATCGAGAACATCCTGTTTGAACTGATCGGAACTACCATCCCAAACCTCGTGGACTAGATCCATCTCAGCTGCTTCCTCAAACGAGAACTTACGGCCGGTGACCATTATCTCCATCGATTTCGCCTTGCCGACGAGGCGGGAGAGGCGAGCAGTGCCACCAGTTCCTGCCAGTACACCAAGGGAGACTTCGGGAAGTCCGACTTGTCCGGAGTCCTTGCGGCCAATGCGGATGTCAGCAGCCATGGCAATTTCCAAACCACCGCCAACGGTGTGACCGTTTAGAGCAGCGATGACCAACTTAGGAGTCTGCTCCAAGCGGCTCAGGGTCTCGTTAGCGTGTAGGCAGAAGAAATACTTGAAGCCGGGACTAACGGAATCTAGCATCGAGATACTGGCACCTGCCGAGAAGAACTTGTCACCATGGCCGGTCATGATAATGACTGTGACATCGTCATCGAAGCGAGCCTTGAGGACGGCCTCGTCGATATCTCGCATCATGGCGTGGGTGTATGTGTTGACTGATGTCTTGCCTTCAGTCCACGGTTCACCCGCAGAATCGGATGAGAGCTCTATGATAGCAATCCCATTGTCAGTCACGCCATAGTTGACGAGTCGGTTCGGCATCGGTTCCAAGGTAGGCCAGTTGCTCATGTGTATCGTCGACCGCGAGATAGGTTCGGCATATGAACCCAACCCCAACGCCCTACGGGCGTTCGTCAGCGACCCCAGTATGGCAACAGCAGATGTGAACCAAACTTACTGAGATGGTTCGATGCAAATGAGGGCCTAGAGAAAAACAGTCATTTATATCCAGATGGAAACTGTTGAGGCCATGGCTTCGGCGTCTCTTGTTTCGCAACACCGAAACTATGAGCCCAAAATCACCATTGAAGACGCTTACCAGCAGTGTGAGGAGATCACACGTGCTGCTTCGACATCGTTCATGCGTTCCTTCCGATATCTGGACGCAACAAGGAAACGTTCGGTCTACGCACTCTATGCGTTTTGCCGACGTGCCGACGATATCGTCGACGGAGATTGGCAACCCGATGTCGATCTCTCACACCTCAGCACAAGAGCCGAGGACAAGGCTCTCCAGATGAGTGTCGATAGACAATCAGAATCGTCCTATCCAACTACCGAGTTCCACTCACGCGTGCGGGCGTTGCTATGGTTCCACGATAACTTGGATGACATCGAAGCAGGTCGGAGTGTTTCCCATCCAATCTTCATCGCACTTCAAGATACATTGCAGAGGTACCCCATACGTATCAGCGATCTCAGGACATTATTGGAAGGTATGGCAGACGACCTCTTCCCTACCGAGTACCAAACCTTCGAAGACATGCGTTCATACTGCTACAAGGTCGCATCCACTGTTGGGTTAGCTCTCATCGAAATCTATGGTTACACCGATCCAAACGCAAGGGAGCATGCTGAGGAAATGGGTATCTTCCTGCAAATGGTGAATGTTCTAAGAGACATCGAAGAGGACTTGGAGAGGGGACGAGTATACCTCCCTCGACAGGAGTTGGAAAGGTTTGGCATATGTGTGAGTGAACTGAACGACCCTGGGCTTGCAGACACGATGCGTTGGCAAGAGTTCATGCGTCACTATCTGCACAGGACGAGAACACATTCAGAACAAGGAATGAAACTACTACCATTGTTGGATCGCCGAGCGCGAAAATCTCCAGAAATGATGTGCCTTGTTTATGGTGAAATTCTCAAGGAAGTTGAACGCCGAAGGGGAGATGTATTGTCATCTAGGGTAAGTCTTGGATTCATGCGAAAAATTAGGTTCGCCTTGGCTGCTCTAGGGCTCTGGTCTTTGGCAGCCTAATCGCCATTCACTTCCACATTCCAAGAGCGTCTCTCAGACCTTCTTCGAGATTATCATGAAGGAATCGATATCCTTGTTTCAGCAAGCGTTCGGGATACACGCGCTGGCTGTCCAAGGTTAACTTGACACCCATCTCTCCGAACATCATCCTAATCGCGAACTTGGGCAGAGGCATGAATGATGGACGCCTGAGAACTCGCCCCAAGTTCTTGGCGAAATCTCGCTGCCTGACTGGATTAGGTGCAGTTAGATTGTAGATGCCCTCGGAGTCTTTGGACATCAATAGGTGGTGAATGGCGTAGACCTGATCATCAAGTGTAATCCAAGACATCCATTGCCTACCTCTGCCAATGGGACCTCCTCCACCTAACTTGAACGGAAGCAGCATCCTGCCAAGAGCCCCACCTACTGCTGAAAGAACGATGCCAGACCTGAGATGGATAGTTCGAATACCTGCTTCCCTGGCAAGTGATGCCGATGCTTCCCACTCTTTACAGATCCCCGGCAGGAAGCCATCACCTATGTCACTCGATTCCGTCAGTTCTTCGTCACCCCTGTCACCGTACCAACCAATGGCACTGGCCAACATAAACGACTCGGGCTTACTATCCAAAGATGCGATTGTCTCTGCTAGCAACCTCGTGCTTACAAGCCGGCTCTCCTTGATGGCGAGCTTTCTCTTCTTGCTCCATCTCTTGTCACCAATACCCACTCCACCAAGATGGATGATGATATCGAATCCCTCTATCTCTTGCTTATCGATAATACCGTTTTCCGGATCCCAACGAATCTCTTTCTCACCTTCTCCAACTTCTCGGCGAACAAGTCTCCAAACATCATGTCCACCAGTATCCAAGAAAGCCACCAACTGTGTGCCAATCAAACCGGATGAGCCTGCGATGAGAATCCTCTTTCGCGGAAGGTATGCAAATTCTGCATGACGATCTAAATCTTGAATCAATCTCTTCTCTCGAGATTTGAACATTCTCTGAATCCTCTTACTCACCATCCTTCCACCAAAGATTCTACCCAATGGACCTAAAGGTAATCTGTAGTCAACTTGATCGGTTACCACCGTTCGACCATCCAATCGGTCGAACCTATGGATGTGATGCCATGATCGAAAAGGTCCTCTGCGCATTATGTCCTCAAACTTGTTCGGTGGCTCATACCCAAGGTGTTCCGACTCCCAAGTCATCTTCACAGGACCCATTGGAAAGCGGAACTTTCGGATCGAGCCATCGCTCAAGTCATCGTCGGCATAGACGAGTTGCGCTACTTCCCACTGAGGCATAAGCCGCTGAAAAGCGCCTTTTCTCTCGTGCCAATCGAAGACCATGGAGACCGGTTGGTCAACGGTAGTGCGATGCTCGTATCTCATCGAGTCACCTCATCGATATTCACTGAGTATCAAAGAGTCTTGCTTCCATCTAGTCAGATATTCATCAACATTCAGTTTCCTAGCGGTATTCTTAGACGACATATAGCGAACCTTGCCAAAGATGGGTCTCTCTGGCCCCCATGCACGGTCGTGCCTTCCCATGACCCAGAAGATACCAGTGTAGGAGTTAGGATCTCGACCATCCAATGCCCACTTGTCATTCAATCGAATCATCCAATCTGCAGCAGTGCTTGGATCGGGAGCCCATTCGAGAATCCTCTTCCCCCAAATCATTCGCAAATAGTTGTGTATGACTCCTAATCGTTTCAATTGCCTTTGAGCGGCGTTCCAGAGTTCATCATCCGTTAATGCGCCCTCCAACTGTTCAAAGGAATAGTTCTCTCGAGGATCATCACGATGCTCGCTCAAGGATTTCTTCGCCCACTCAGGTATGGAGTCAATCGAAGTGTGATTTTCATTGAAGAAAGCAAAGTTAAATCCCAGTTCCCTCCAAGTCAATATTTGGTCAAGGAAGGACTCGACAGCCTCCGAGAGACCCCACCATCCAATGCGAGAACCTCGCCTACTCGAATCAATGGATGAACCGTCCCATTCCTCTCTCTCCAATATACGATGAACGACCTCGATTGTTGAGATATGACCGAAATGGAACCATGGAGACAAGCCGCTAGCAGCACTGTCCGAGACATTGTTTCGATCGTTGTGATATCTGTCCAAACCCGACGACATGAACTGAGAAAGGCGACGCTGTGCCTCACCATATCCTCCAACCATAGCAGTTACAGAAGGAACTGAATGATCGATATCTAGAGATGAGAGAGCGACTTCTCCTATCGTACCACCCTGTGAAACACGCCACAACCATTCCAGTGGGGTCGGCTTCACTTCACAGGAGTCCAGTATAGATTCGAATAGGTTGTCATCCATCGAAAGATCATGCTCGACTATGGTTGAGTCGTAGGAAGGAATCTTCGCCCAATGTTCTACGAAACTGTCGTGCAAATGCCTTCGGAAAGAATGTGCTGTTTCGAATCCACGACCTGCAACCGACATGGGCAAGATACCGTTGCCATCGACGGCTTCCAAGCGTGCGTCGATTTTGTCCTTGGCTAACATCAAGACGCGGTGCGGATGGTATGTGGGATATTGATCCGTCACAACTACACAGGCGCGCTTTGAAAGCCTCTGCAGAAGACCTGTATCTGATTGAAGAGGGGTGGTCACCCAAGGGATGAATCTGATACCACGCTCTTCGAATGACCGTTGATTCTCAAGCAAACCTTGAATCATGAAGGTGAGGATTCGATCGTTAGCAAACTTATGTTCGCTTGATATCGCTTCCATAACTAGCAGCGGTCTATCTAGTTCGATTGCCAACTCAACAGCTCGCTGTAGACTTGGATTGTAATGAAGGCGCCTTGTGGCTATCATCCAATAAAGAACGAACTCACCCTCCTCTCGTACATCAAAGTCGTTGAGGAGGGCTAGCCTGCTGTCGCATACAGGAGTGAAATCACCTGTAGCGCCCGCTGCGACCATGGTGAACAAGGCACTCTATTCAGTTATAATGCGGTGTTTTCAAGCAACATGCGCTAAATTGCAGAAAATGGAGTCTTGTCACTATACCGATGGGACTTTCATAGAGACTGGGTCACGACTGCTTCGTTGACTATTTGGCTGAGTCTTTCAGCGGTGTGAAACAGGTGTTCCTATGTCTAAGTCATTGATTGGCCAGAAAGCTCCTGACTTCACCTTGCAGACCTCTGAAGGTGGATCATTCAGCCTATCCGATCTAGATGGATCTTGGAAGGTTCTATTCTTCTATGCCAAGGATGGCTCTCCTACCTGCAAAAGAGGATGCTTGAACTTCAAGGAACAGTACGACCTGTTCCAATCCCTCAGCCCTCCAGTTGAAATTGTCGGAATAAGCCAAGACTCGGTTCGAGACCATGCAGAATTCAAACAGCGATTGGATCTACCTTTTCCACTGTTATCCGATGAAGAAAGGGTGGTCGCGGACTCTTATGGGGTACCAATTTTCCTTGGGCGCTTCCCCGCCAAATCATCGTTCGTAATCGGACCCGATCGCACCATTCATCACTGCTACGATTGGTTGTTCCGACCTCGTAGGCATGTAGCAAGAATACTCACTTCATTGAGTGAAATTACAAGGGATGGATGACAATGTCTTGGAAGCAAGTTTTGCTTGACGCTGACCTCAGTGAGAGGGAGGCTGACGCTGTCATCGTCCTATCCACCAGTGAGAGTATGAGAGCCAGTGAGTTGGCTAAGGAACTCGGAACCACAAGACTGGACGCATACAATTCACTGTCCAGACTTCAAGAGATCGGAATAGTTCTGGCCACGGCTCAAAGGCCGATGAAGTTCAGTTGCGAACCCGTCGACTCCGTCGTCAGGAAACTTATCGATATGCAAAAAACGAGGTTGAAGAGAACCGAGGAGGGCTTTGCTGACCTAGAAAAGGGTGGCTCTTCAAGACGTTCTGCAAACAAAACCACGACCGTTGATGAACCTCGGTTCGCAGTTCTGAAAGAACGAGTTCACATCTTCAAGCGAATCAAAGAGATGGCGAGCGAGGCTGATGAACGGATGTTCTTGCTACTTGGACAATTCGGAATCCTACACCTTTGCCGCTCAGATGCATTGGCCGAAGTTAACTCAGCCGCACAGAAAGGAGTCATCGTAAATGTTCTTTCACAATTGGATCGCAGAACGATCCGGTTCTTCGAAGAGTTGGATGACTCAATCAAAATACGCCACTCTGACGACCTCAGTTCCCTTGGTGTCCTGAAGGATGGATCTGAAGTGATTCAATTCCTACAGGTTGAAGAAAATCCCGTAGGAAGAGGGCGAGAAGATGCTGCCTTGGTCGTTGAATCCGAATCTTTTGCAGCTACCCAAATCGATCTTGTTGAGTCAATTTGGGACGAGGCAATCGATTTCGAAGTGGCAAGGAAGAGGTTCACTGAAGAA
This sequence comes from uncultured Candidatus Poseidoniales archaeon, assembly GCA_964000875.1. GTDB lineage: Archaea > Thermoplasmatota > Poseidoniia > Poseidoniales > Thalassarchaeaceae > MGIIb-Q1. Next base: position 20,580 of record CAXFCF010000001.1, on the reverse strand, counting down.
AAAATCGTAGACCCACTAAGATTGACCGTTGGTGAAGGATCATTTCTAGAGACTTTCAGGACAGCACTGGGATTCTCGGGAGACTTACCTGACGAGGACACCCCATTCGACCTCAATTCATTCCTCGCGTCTGGTTCTGAGTTGAATGAGGCGAGACTGATACTACAAGGGGGGAAGTTGGAGAACCTCAAAGCCTTGGGAATTGACATTGGAGCGATACTACGTCAAGTCGGCAACAGAATCGGAAGAGAGTTGGCATTCAGCCTACGCACCATCGAGGATCATGTCGAGTTCCTCAATGAGATGATGGATTGGTGGGAACATGCTGGTTTGGGAGAACTCGACTATGACTTGGATCCGACCTTCCATGTGAAGGTTACTTTGAATCACCAGGACGAAGGTGTAGAAGGTTCACTCCCACTTACCGAGTTAGATGATGGAATCATCGAGGGAGCACTGCACACCCGATATCCGGAAGATGGTGCTGTGGTTATCAGAAGAGAAGATGGAGATGGCGATGAGTTCAGCAAATACCACCTGATTTTCAAGACAGATGATTTGATTGAGATGAGGGACTGAATTGCGTCTTTTCACATTCATCAGGTTCATTCGTCAGATACTAAGTGACAAACCTGCGAATCTTGATTGGATACAAAAGAAAGGATTGCTCGCAGTCAAACTGACACAAATCTTTGCCTTGCGTTCAGATATCTTGAGTGATGAAAAGTGCCAGCAATTGCAATCCCTCTACCAACACGCTGCTGAAATACCACCCGAAGATGTCTTCGATAACATCGAAAGATTCGCCCCTGATGGCTTCATGGATTCCTTCGAATCTATCGATGAAAAACCACTTGCAGCCGCTTCCATCGGTCAAGTCCACAGAGCTCGTTTGAAATCCGGTGAAGAAGTGGTAATCAAAGTCGTCAAGGAGAAATCTTCCAAGAAGTTCAACACCGATGTCAAGCGTATGCGTCGCTGGTTGCGCGTGACGATGTTATTTGTACCGAAATTGCGTAGAGTTGGCAATCCAGTAGCGCTTCTGAACCATGTCGAGGATTACACTACTCGTGAACTTGACTTACGTAATGAGATTCGAGGAGCCGATGATTTGGCTTCAATCCAAGCCTCACTCAAGGAAGATTTCCCCATGCCTCTTTTGAGATTCCCACAATATTGGAAGAATCTATCCAACGAACACATCCTAGTATCCGAATACATCGATGGTTGCTCTCTGGAAGCGGGCATCGATGAAGGAACACTATCCATGGATACGCTGTTGGAACTGTTCAGAATCCACGGAGCATACATGTTTGGAGTTGGTACCTTCCATGGTGACCTACATCCAGGTAATTGCATAATAGATAACGAAGGGAATTTCGTATTCATCGACAACGGCGCGATATGTCATTCACCGAGGCATATCAGTCTGGCTTTATTCAACTTCTTCGATCATCTAGCTAAGAGAGAAAAGGAGCACGCTTACGACGCTCTGATGGGTATGTCAGACGTTGAACTGAAACCCAAACGGGTTCGACGATTCCGCGATGAGATGTCCAAGATTTACACAGATTTCGAAACCAAACCGATTGGTGAACAGAGCTTGACACAGACCATGATGAAGACGGTTCGAGCTGCCGTCGAGATTGCTAAGGCTGACTTCGGAGAGGAGGGGTTTCCAATTATCAGGGCGCTAATGTACATGGATGGATTGGTCATCAGGACTCATCCAGATGTCAGACTGATAGAATCCATGAAACCCTATCTTGAGGAATTTCGAACAGGTCTGCAACTTCCGTCCAATGTTTGAAGCAGATGAAAAACACCACATTATAAGCAAATGAGGAACAATCACTCGCATGCCTGCGGACGCGAAACACAAGGTAATCATCGTTGGAGCTGGACCTGGAGGACTGGCGTCCTCACTACTACTTGCCCAATCTGGAATCGATGTAACCATCATCGAGAAGGAGGAAATGGTTGGAGGAAGGACACACATCTGGGAAAAAGATGGATACAAGTTCGACAATGGGCCAACCTTCTTCCATTTCCCGGAAGTCATAGAGGAAATCTTCCAAGCCATCGGTAGGGATGCTCACAAAGATCTGAAGCTTATTCCTGTAGATCCTAACTACCGTTTGGTGTTCGGTGCAGGTGGCTCGATTGATGCTACTTGCGACCTTGAAGCTATGACTGAGAGGATCCGTGAATTATCTGACGACGAGAACGCTGAGGGATTCAAGAAATACATCTTGCAGAACAGGAAGAAACTCAATCGCGCAAGAGATTCTCTTCAATCACCTTGGAACTCAATCACCGATGTGTTCAGCCGCAGAGCAATGGGTGTAGCCACGGTATTGAAACCCTGGAGGACGGTCGCATCGGATCTTCAGAGAGACTTCCCTGATCCCAGAGTGAGGCTCGCTATGAGTTTCCAAACTAAGTATCTGGGAATGAGCCCGTTCCATGCACCCTCTCTGTTCACCATACTGTCGTATCTGGAGTACGCTCACGGGGTTTACCACGCAGAAGGTGGCTTAGGAGAAATCTCGGAGAGGATGGCAAATATCGCAAGGGAGATGGGAGTTGAGATCCGCCTTGGTGAGAAAGTGGAAGAGATGGTTTTCGAGAACGAAAAGAGTCGCGTCATCAAGGGAGTCAGAACATCAAAGGGAACATTTCTCGCTGACAAAGTCGTGGTCAATGCAGATTTCGCTACCGCAATGAAGGGACTCGTGCCTGATAGTAAGCGAAAGAAGTGGAGCAACAAAAAGCTCGATCAGAAGGGCTATTCATGTTCAACTTTCATGCTCTACCTAGGTGTCGACAAGTTGTATGACGACCAACCCCATCACCAGATATATGCTGCAGAGGACTATGAATCCAATCTAGATGCAATCGTCGACGGTGATGTGCCTTGGGATGACCCTTCGATATATGTTCAGAACGCTTGTGTCACCGATCCAGGAATGGCTCCCGAAGGGCACTCAACCCTCTATGTCCTAGTGCCTGTACCCAACACCAAGCATGACATCAATTGGGATGAAGTAAAGCAGGAATACAGAGATGTTATCGTCGAACAGATGGAGAAATTAGGCTTCGATAACATAGCAGAACACATCGTATCGGAGACAATCGTAACTCCAAAGGATTGGGGGGAGAGAAGCATCTACCGAGGTGCTGTCTTTAACTTGGCACACACGATACCACAGATGCTTTGGATGCGCCCTAACAATCGCTTTGAGGAATTTGAGAATGTGTACATCGTCGGTGGTGGGACGCATCCGGGAAGTGGCCTTCCAACCATCTACGAGAGTGGAAGAATATCCAGTAAACTAATCTGCGCTGATCTTGGCATTGTTCCAGACTGGAACGGTGTGGAAACATGGTTCCCGACGATGCGACTACCTAGATCGATACGCAAGAAGTATCGAATCAACAGAGCTCGACTGAATGAATCAGCACAAGGCACTCCTTCATGATCCAAACAGGTTCTACAGAAGGTGATTGCTGAATTCAAATCGATAGATTGAGGTCACCACATGGACATCTTTAGAGGGCGAATCACCTCATCTGGTTTCTCAAGTGGCGATAGAATCGTCATAGGAGATTGGCAAGAATCGAAATTGGGCAGCTTCACGAATGTAATGGTTGCAAAGTCCGATGGTACTAGGCTCCTGTTTTCCCCATCGAAAGAGCATGCCGAACTCGTCTCCAATCTCTACAACTTCGAAGAAGTTAGAATAGTTGATTTGGAAGTTGAACGAAGAGAGAAATCAATCTCGGTTAAGGCGGGTGACCTGCATGTCAGCATGTCATGGGGATTCACTTTGCCAATTCCCTTCTGGAGACCGCTTTGGTTTGTAGCCACGGTAGAGGCATTCTTTGGCAGGTTGTTGTTTGGAACCAAGACACATGGTCGAACGAAGAATCAACGTAAAGCGTGGTATTCCGTTAGATCACTCTCACGGGTGTCACAGGTGGAGGCACGATTGGGGCAGGTTGACCTCGGTGAAAGTAAGCCATTTGAGAATACAGCATGTTTTGGTTTCAGTGAGCCCCCTAAGGTGCCCGCCTCCGTCAGCCTGAAAACATACATTAGTTGAAACGGGTGAACTCAGTTGGAACTCAATACGGCATTCGTTCAACCATCGAAGGAGAATCTCAATACAGTTGACTAGAAGATCGTAGAAAGGAAGGGAAGAAAATGGTGTCACTGGAAGTTGCGATGTTCTGGATCTCGAGTATTATGATTGTACCCATCTGGATAATGATGTGGTTCGTTCCAAAACATGAGGTTACCCAGAAGGTGTTGAGTAATCCGTGGTACTGCATCGTACCCCTGACCGTACCTTACACAATACTGGTAATCCCAGAAATCGTTGATGTCTTCCTAATCTTCGGATCTCAGATGCCTACTCCCGAATTAGTAGTAGAGTTCTTTGATGACGAGACTGCTATCATGTTAGCTTGGCTCCACATGCTAGCTCTAGACACCCTTGGTGGACGCTGGATTTGGAAGAGGATGGTGGAGCATGACCGGCCAATATGGATGTCGATGCCTACCCTACTGCTTTGCATGATGGTTGCACCACTGGGTATTCTGATTGGAGTGATTCTCACTCGCGACCAAGACTTTGAGATGAACAGTGAATAGGACGATGGAATGCGAACAGCGGGAATCGAACCCGCGTTTGCAGGTTGGGAACCTACAGTCATAACCACTAGACCATGCTCGCGTGGGATTTAACGAAAAGGCGCGTTCACTTGAGCCGAACGGTTACTGTTCCAGAGGACTAGATCGAGAAGAGTGGGTCTCAATAGCTTCCTGCATGGAAAGCCGACCTACAGCCACCGCTTGGGCAAGATCAATTGGAAGGGTGATTCTTCCTTGACTCTCCCTTCTACTCATTCTCTGAACCTCTCGCACCTCACCTTCGGAAGGCTTGACTTTCTTCTTGGATTGAACCTCGACTCCAGGAATCATGGCGATTCTGGCAGCGGCAGCACGATGTTCATGCCTCCTTAATCCGATTGAAGTACTGTGTTCGTCTACCATTTCCACCTTAATCCCACGGGCAATGCACACATTGGCCATTCGTGCACCTATGGTCGGAGAACCGTCACCAACCCTGACGACAACTTGGCGGTGAGGTATCGAACGTTTCAGATCACATATCCGATCGATGGTCGCATCGACATCCTCCATCTGTTCGACGCCCAATGGACGACCGTCTACATTCCATGCTAAACCTGGGCGTGGACCTGGATCAACTCCGAATGAGAGAAGTTCCGCTGGATCTCTCTGGACAGAGAGGTGAACTGCTCTTTCAATTGCCAAGTTGACATCACCGAGGGAGCAGGCGACACCCAACCCTATGTTGGATTGTGATACCTCCTCTGGTGTTCCAAACCATACCAAACAGCCTTCAGGAAGAGGTTGGTTAGCTGCGATTTGAAGGAAATCAATGCCTCGTGAACGCATTGCTTTCATCAGGCGGTATGCCAACTTGAAGTCAGCTGTCCTGATCAGAAGTGCTCCCACGAACATCCGTAGGTGTCTGGCCTTTGTCAATGATTGTGCTCTTAGTTAGATGAATCATCCAGAACGGTGAGTAAAACATACTCACAGATGGGATGTCCTCCGATGCCATCTTGAATGGATGGTGTTCCGTCTCTCTTGATGGCATCCAGTTACGAGAGGGAGTTACGCGCAGTACTCTCTGGTAGCCCAGATGGCGTAAGGGCGGTCACCAGAAGTTGTACACCCACCGAGAAGGCAAAGGCGATGCAGGTTATTCGTCGTCCGTTTCTGGTAGTTCGAGCTGCTGGAAGTGGTACTGCAGGAGCTGGTGACATCGTCGCTTTGAGAGGGGATGTGTCCTTCCCAATCGAGGTTAAGACAACCAAGGATCGCAAGGTGTACCTCTCGGGACGGACATGGGAGCAATATCTCGACTTGGCTAAACATGGCGATAATTGTGGCCTAATGCCTCTGTACGCGATGCGATTGAAGGGTGTTCGTGGTGATTCTTGGAGAATCCTCAGAGTAGAGACTACCACCCTGCAAGGGCCACTCGCTGTCCTTGCCCGTAGCATCCCTGAACTTCCTTTGACAAAACATGGACGACCATACCTCGATTGGGATCAAGGACTACCGCTGCACAAGTTCCTCGCCCTGCTCTGTCGAGATGAACAGAGCTACGACCAGACAGCAGCGAGCCTACGGGCGAAAATCGATGGGACGCTACAGAAAAATGAACCAAAGGTTGAGCAAACAGAGCCTGAGCCGGCTTGGATGGACAGGTTCCATCTCTAGCCAATCAATTCAGAGGCAACACCTTCGATTGCCTTCTCCTGCTGCTCTACTTCACGAGCGACGCGGACGAGGGACGCTTGATCGAGACTTCTACGGATACTATCCGCCTTGCGCTTCAAATCGGACAACCTGCCCTCAACGCCCTTCCCCTCAATCGGTTTCGCATCGCCCATTGACTCTGGCTGAATCCCCTCCGATTTTACGCCTTTGGCGACCAAGTCCTGCAAGGTCAGTTTGAAAGGCGAGTGGTTTGAGGGGGATTCGTGGACGACCAAGATGCGGATGAGCCGGCGGGGCTAATCAAGTATCTCATACCCCTTTTGATGGTGATACTAGCCTTCCAGATTCACTGGTCCCTGACCGGTGTAATCGTCTGGTACTTCTTGCTCAAACGACTAGAGGATAACGGAACCCTAGATCGATGGAAAGCCACACGGTTGTTCGGTGTCATACTGATGATTCGAACCAAGCGTGGACAGGGAGCATTGGAGTTCATCTCCCGTCCAAAGAGAGCGTGGCGTGCATTTGGAGAATTAAGCCTCTGGACTTGTCGTGTGGCGAGCGCAATCGTCCTCATCTTCTTCATTTTGACATTTATCCTAACTATGCTAAACCCTGGCAAAGTAGAACCCGCCTCTCCTGGTGAACTGATTCTTATTCCCGGCATCACCCCAACGATACCTCTAGGTTGGGGAATATTTGCTCTGATAGTCACACTGGTGGCTCATGAGTATGGTCATGGCATCGTCGTTCGCGCGCATGGCATGAGAGTCAGGAGCTTTGGTGCGCTGATGCTCGGATTGGTACCGATAGGAGCCTTCGCAGAACCAGAGAGTAGCGAATTGCACAAGGCTCCCAGACGAGAAAGACAACGTGTGTTCGCGGCGGGGCCATCAATCAACATCTACGGTGGTTTCCTCTGTTTCCTGATGATGGCAATGGTGGCCAACACTTTCGTTCCAGCAATAGATGGAGTACACTATGAAGGGCTGGTGGAAGGGCAGCCTGCCGAGCAATCAGGCATGGAACCTTGGGAAGTAATAACGCATATCGATGGCGAATCGATTGAGAATCTGGATGATTTCGTTGCCAAGATGGACAAGAGATCTGCAGGAGACTCCGTTGTTCTCACTGTATTAGGAACGCCGGACGAAAGTGGTTCGCGAGAATCACGTTCGTTTGATGTCGTGCTTTCTGACCAATATCAGTACTATATCGATGGAGGTACAGATCCCTTAGTTTTGGAGGCCTATGGTATCGAAGAGGGTGACGCTTTCCTAGGCGTCGTGGGACTCGCATCAAACGATGCAGGAACCTCTCGTCTGGCAGGTCCTCTCGCATCGGAGTATCCCAAGACGCCCCGTGCTGTATCTCTAGGTCTTGTAACACAACCGTTGCAAATCGTTCTCACTCCTTTGACCTACAAGGGGGAGGTGATGCATTCGTACGAATTGGATCTCGTTGAAAATCACTCTCCTTTGGGGTTGGAAGGTGGAATGTTTCTACTTCACGCCTTATTTTGGTTGACTTGGATGAATGTCTTGCTGGGCTTCGCCAACCTAATCCCACTTGTTCCGTTCGATGGAGGGCATCTACTAAGGGACAGAATACACGACTACCTAGAGTTCTTCTCCAAGCGCTTCACCAAGACTCACCCGTTGAAAGTTAGAAGAATGGCTAACAGGATTTCTGCCTACTCTTCGTTGACTATATTGGGAATGATAGCGATGATAATCATCGCTCCGTACTTCTTCTGATTACTCCTCTTCGTCCGAGGATGCCTCTTCCTTCTGGGCTTGAGATATATCTGGAGACGATTGGATTAACTTCTCCGTGACTCGCTCGAACGCCATGGTACCACCAAGTAGTATGGCAGCGCTCAGAGCAAGCATTCGCCACGAGTGCCCTGTTACCTGTGCAGCGTTGTTTGAGGCAGCTAACTTGACTGTGCCAAGCCAGGGAATCTCTGGCCCCGCTACGCCAACTATCCAATCACTTCGCACCGCTTGTACGCGGTCTCCATGCTCATCGGTCAAGCCGCCTGCCAATGGGTAAGCGGTCGAACCTTGATCGACATCGCAACGGTTGTTGTCACCTAATGTCAGATATCCCGCGTGTCCGGGATCCCACTCTTGAATAATCAGCCCATGTGGGTTGCTGGGACAATTGAAATCCTCGAAAGTCCAAGTTATGCTCTCAACATCTCGTAGGGTCGTACCCGGAGCGTCCCAAGTGACCACGCAGGTGCCGGGAGTACCGTCAATATCTAGTGACAATGGATCCCAACTGGAACCCTGCGGGCAGAGACCAGCATCCTTGTCATTGGGTGAAACAGTGCCATTGGCGACCGCTCCCAGCAATACTCGATGAATAACTGGAGTATCTTCGCCTCCGTTCTTCTTGTAGATGATCACATCACCAGGGCCACCATGTGATTCCCAACCCGAGAACTCACCACCAACTTCCAACGCCTCGGCATAGCTGACTATCTTGGTTCTTCTCTCGGTTGACATGACCAGAATCAAATCACCTGGATCTATTGCTCCGACCTCTCCATCTTCGGCGTGCATCATCGACTTCGACTCGACAACCACCATAGGAGGGAAGGAACCAGTAGTAGCCCACAAACCGAGAACTAGTAATGATATCAGACCAATGGCCAAACCTGCCTCCCGCAACCAGCCGAAGGCGGAGGCCATCTCGCTCGCCCCAATCACTCCTCTTCGTCCGATATTGATTCAGACGATTCTGTGCTGGCTGGCATTGTGAGGTAGAGGATGACCGCAAGCAGAACCATCAGAAGACCAGATACGAGGTCCAAGTTAGGTGACCAAGTGGCGTTGTATGGTCCACCGCTGACTATCGAAGTCAGGTCTATCGACATGTTTCGTGGTGAATCAACAGTTTCTCTTGCAACACCGAAGATTGCGTTGTAGGTGAAGCCAATCAATCCAATCAATGAGGCTCCAATGAAGATCCGATTGATTCCGGGATCTTTCAGAAGATCTTGGTTGGAAAATCTCTTGGAAAGTCGTGATTCCTTGGTCTTCATCCATGTCTTCAGCCATTCAGCGCCCTCGCTGTCGGGCAGTGCCAACTCCTTGGGAATCTCCCGCCTGAGACCTAACTCCACCTGCTTGGCTGCTACTCTTCCCGGCCAGAGACCACCGAGCAACTCAGAGCCTTCCTTCAACTCCTTCTCATTGCGCTTCAAATCGGCCTTGGAAGTCGACTCCAGCAATTCGACCAAATTGGAGTAGATACCGTAGTAGTGGAAGAACTCAGGAACGACGAAGATAATCAGTATGACCGATAACAGAACACCCGCCCAAGTTGCGGGAACAAATTTTGTCCATTCGTTGGCCTCCTGTTGCGCGTTCGGTGCGAATGTGGTGAAGAAAACGATTGACCAAATCAAAAGAGCAACAGATAGGAAAGTAAGCATCCCAAGAATCGGCAAATGGTTCGCTCTCTGACCTTCCCACCAATTGGAAAATGGCTTCGAAATTGCGGCTTTCAGGCTCTTCCAAGATCGTCCCAACGACATCGTAACCGAACCTGTCGAGAGCCTCTGGAATGATACTGTTTCGGTTCACTGGGTAATGACGACGCTACAAAGGATTGATACGAGAAGTTGTACGGTCCCAAAGGGACCGCCTATGTATAGAGCCAGAAAGAACTCAAAAATCACCTCCTTCATGCTGGTCTTTGTGATGGCTCTCGCAAGTCTCACACCATTTGCTCTAGCGGCTACTACCGAGACTCAATTCGCTGACGGCAACACGGAATTCACAACCTCATTCAATGCGCAAGGGACTACCGCTACATCTGGAGTCAACATCCCTTACGGCGCTGAGGTAACCTCTGCATCATTCACCGTAACCGGGTCTCCATCTGCCAGTGGAATTGCTTGGGCCAACGCTTCCACAAACCAGGATTTCGGGGGTCCAGCCACTACGGACGGTTCAATGAACATTCCATACTTTAGCAGCGAGTATAGAACCTCAATTGATGTATCGAACAACCAAGCACACCTCAGAACCAGAATGAGCGAAGCGAGTTGGGGGCTAGGACGTTCGAGCGATGTATCTTCACTCGGCGGGGCGAGTTTGAACACTACTGGGCAATTCGTTGGTAACGCTGATTCGGACATGATAGGTTCAAGCAAAACTGGATTCACCACCCTGAGCAGCCAAGGTTCGTGGAATTACCCCGGACCATTTACAACCGCAGGATCTACGATGTATGTTGCTCAATGGAGTACCAGCAGCGTATACAACGCACCGACCATCTATCGCTACAACGCATCGACCGGTGCAACAATTGGAATTACGAGCTTAACTTACAACAGTTGCACCACCTCATCAACGCGCTATCTCTCTGATATCACCGCAGATACCAGTGGTTCAAACACCACCATCTGGATGGCTACATGGAACTACAACTATCTCTCTAAGTGGACAATCAACAACTCCACACTAAGTTGCCAGCAAAGTTGGTATGTCTCCAGTCACAATGTTGGCGGCGTATCCTTTGATCCTGTTGACAACGAGATGTACCTCGTAGTTAGCCGGTACAACAGCGGTAACTACGACTATTACCTCTGGAATGTAAACCGCTCTAACCCAACACAAGCGCTGTCGAACTGGTTCCTAACCTCATATAGATCTGGCAGTGGTCAACCATCGGGTCTAGATGTCGCTGGTGACAGAGTGACCGTGAACATATACTGCACCTACGCCACGAGCACTAACTGCAAAGCAAGGAGTTGGCATGCCATCTTCCTGAAGAGCGGCGCGTGGCCAGAGCACCAAGGCGACATACTGTTTCCCAACAAGGCTCACTATGGAATTGAGCCCATAGGAGATGGTGAGATCGGATTCACCTGCTTCTTCAACACATACTGCCCATCTGGAAACACTTGGAAAATCTACACCAATGGGCGTTCCACAGCCTTCAACATAGACACGCCGACTGTTCAGAACAGCATCGTGACTTCATCTTCTGCTACCGCTACTCGAGCGACGGACGAGGTCATACTCTCTTCTGCCATCTCATGGAAGCCGACCAATACCTCGATTGACTACCAAGTTACCAATGATGGTGGGCAAACTTGGAAGTCAGCCAATGTTGGTTCAAGCGTAATTTTCTCCAATACCGGAACCCAGCTTGGATGGCGAGCCTATCTCAATGGTACCTCTGCCGAAGCTCCTATCCTTGACACCATCGTTCTCTCCTACGCTGGTTCTTACCAACAATCAGGATACATGCGGATGTACAATTACTACTCTGGAACCAATACAGCTCCTGTTGCTGCTAAACTTTGGTGGAACGCTACAGTAAACGGAGGTTCATCGATGACCATTTCCTGGTTCAACGGCTACACCTCTAACTGCGCATCCTCTACTACGGTGATTAATACCCAAGGACAAACCGTTACTTTCCCTGGAACATACACTGGATACCTAACTTTCTGCATTAAGATGAACGCAGGGGGTACTGGTAACTCCTACACGCCAATCCTTGACGACTTCAATCTCTCAGTATTTACAGATGCTCCTCGCAACATCGAGTTGGAAATAGGAGAGGATGGAAATCGTACCACTGCTTGGACCTATCAAGACACACTGCTGGGAACCACGACCGCAAGCGGAGGAAATCTCGTACAGGCTCTAAATGTCGCTATTCCAGGTGAAGGAATCGGAATCAAACTCATTCCAATTAATGTAAAGAGCGCCTCAAAGGGTACAGTAAGCATTGATTATTTCTCAATCACTTACACTATGCAGACTGTCAACCTCAACATTACTTGGGACGAAGAGATGGTTCTACACGAGAAATTGGATACCTTTGAGGTTGTTACACGCCATGTAATTGGTGAAGGGGCTAATGAGATAAGTTCCGCTCAATTAGATTTCATCGCTACACCAAATGGAGACTCTCCTAGCATGACTTGGAGCTCAGATGGTACACTGACAGATGATGATCCAGAGGATTGGATTACACCTGATGCCTCGGCAACATGGACAAATGTCAGTAACGGAATCATGGAATTACACTGGGCTTTCAGAGTCACATCGAAGTTCCCCGAGCAGAACAATGTCGGGTTCAGGGTGTCATGCACAGATAATCTAGGACACACTCCATTCCAGTTGACTACTGGGCCTGCTGGCATCCGAGTCAACCATTCGTATGGTCTCGGATGGCTCAAGGTCAGGGATGCTGCTGGTGCTATCCACCACGAGGATGTGGAGAACGATATGTGGGTTAAGGCCGGTGAAACCCTGCACTTCCAAGGTCAAGTTTTCTACGATGGAACCCTCGACTCACCACTTGATGGAACTTATGATGTCGCTGTGGTTAAGAAGACGGCTGATGGTGATTTCAACCAAGGAAAGGATAGGTCAAATCCGTTCGGTGAATTCTTCGTCCCGGTAACCATGGATAGCATCGATCGACCTGATGGAGTTCTATACGAAGTACAGATCGATAACCCACGAGACCCTCTCAAGGTACTATCAACCAACTCAAGTTGGCAAAGGAGAATCCGAGTCGATGCCACTCCACCTAATCTCATCGAAGCCGCACCGGCAGACGGTTCGTATGAAGCTGGAGCGTACGATCAACTGGTTCGAATAAGGGTCATCGATGATGTTGGATCACCCGAGCACCTAACGCTACACTACTGGATTGAGGCGGATCACGACGCTAACAGAAACGGTTACGCCGACGCTTCCGAATATGTCAACCATACGATGACTAACCTCAGCACCGATGCCGACAAACTGTTCTTCGCTACCATCGACGATAGTAGAAACCCGAACATGGCCAGAGTCTCTTACTATGTGACTGGAACCGACCCCGCTGGAAACGCTTTGACCCGCACCGATGGACCTGGGTTTGAGTATGATCTCGTCACCTACAGAACCCGCAAGGACATGGACTCAGTATTCACTGGACTACACTGGGCCGGACATTCAGACGGTGAACGAGCATTTGCTGGTACCACCCAGTACATGACTTTGGGTCTGGTAGACGCTAACGGCCTGATTGACTTCCGTGATATCTCACTAATCTTCGACTTTGAAGGGCCGGACCCCGTGAGGGATCAACAACGACTCTCGTTTAGCGGACAGAACGAAACCTTCTGGACCGATGACCAGTATCTTGTAATCCCGGCCGCTTGCAACGATGATGAAGATGCAACCTGCGGCGCTACTGTGACTACAAACGAAACGGGATTACCGTGGGTGATGATTGACTTCGCATTCCAATTCTCATGGAACTGGCCTGACGCCGACCTTTCGGATGTTGCTCTCGAATTCACACAACTAGGTAGCGATGAACCGCGCAAGATTATCTTCACCGAACACACATTCAGGGTCGAAAATGACCTCGTGCTCGCTGCAGACACCTACACCGTTGAAGATGTACAAGAACCAAGGCTTGGTCCTGTCTTCGACGGTAGTAGAGTTGTGCCAGATGACCGCCTACGCTGGTCCGGACATGTACTCTACGAAGGCAGCGATGTCCCTGCCCCAAGGAATCTTGGAATCACCGTGGAAGTTTTCGATGGAGTACAGTATTGGTCGGATGGTAGCCTAACTGAAGAAGGAGGATTCAGTATCGAGGTTCCACTCGGAGCGGCTTCCTCACTGGCTTCAAGCCAAACCAGAACCTTCCTCTCAGGAATCAGGAATATTCCTGGCCGTGGTGAGGACATGACCCGAGACACTGTCTCTACTACTCTACAGGTTGAGGTCGACCACGCACCTCCTCGTGTGTTGGAGCGATTGGCACCCATCAATGTCATCGACATATCAAATCAGACCGAACTAACCCAAATCCCCGTTGAGTTCGTAGGATCGGAGGACTCCGATCTTTCTGGCAGTCCACAATGGGTACACTGGCTGATGCGGGACGAGAATCAACGACAGATTGCCTCTGGCTCATCGTTACTAGGTATGAAGCAAGAGGGACACCAAATCAATTGGAGTGGAACTGTGGATCTAATTGGCAACGGTATGAACCCTCCACTGCAAGACTACGAATTGGGATTCTGGATTGAAGGATGGGACACTGCTGGAAACCCACTGGCTACAGAAGGCAACTCAAAGAGTGACCCTATCAGGGAGCCTGTAGACCTCGATAACGACAATGAACTACAGTGGATTAAGTTCGGAGCACTAGGTGCACAACTGACCATTGAGAAAATCTCGGCTGACAAGGAGAGAATTGCTACAGGTGAGGAAATCACCGTGACGGCTTGGATACAGAATCTTGGTGGAGAAACCAGTCGAGAGTTCAGCGTCGCCTTCTACTCCGGTGATTCAGAGGAACCCTTTGCTACCCAGAAAATCAACGGAATAGCAGATGAATCGATTCCAGTGTCTACCGAATGGAAGGCGGAGAAGGGAATCGATCGAGTTGTAGTAGTCGTTGACTCTAATGACGAAATAGTTGAGGTTGATGAGATGGACAACAGCGCAAGTGTTGGAGTATCCGTAGAGTATGCTTTCGGACTTGGTTGGGTCGAGAACGCGAGGCAAAACATGCTCGCAGTCATTGGAATAATTCTAGCTATGATTATTCTACCAATAGTGGCGTTTGTCAGCATGAGAGGGGCATTCACCGGAAGTTCAGAGTTATACGAAGAAGATGCATTTTTCGAGGACGAATACGAAGACGAAGAATATGATGACGAATACGACGATGACGAGGATGAATACTGAGTTAGCGCACTTTGACATATCTTCTTAGCCCTTCATCGCGAACTCAAGGGAGGGAAACCTAGCATGTCCGCCTTCGAACATTTAGCGCCGGAACTGAAGGCAGTCACGGAAGAAAGAGGCTGGAAACCCACACCGATTCAAGAAATCACCATCGAACCACTACTAGCGGGGGACGACCTTCTGGTTCTCGCTCCGACCGGCAGTGGCAAGACTGAAGCAGCGGTTCTGCCACTTCTATCACGAGCAATCACAGAATCGTGGGAAGGAATTGGAATTCTCTATGTCACTCCACTTCGAGCCCTTAACAGGGATGTCGAGCGCAGGATACACGACCTCGCCGGTGCTGTCTCACTGAAATCAGATGTACGTCATGGAGATACAACACAGTACCAGAGAACAAAACAGGCGAAGAATCCTCCACATCTCCTTGTGACCACTCCTGAAACCTGCCAACTTCTACTGCAAGGCTCTAGGCTTAGGGAGGGAATGCGTAACCTTCACGCAGTTGTCATCGATGAGATACATGACCTCGCTGCGAGTGAGCGAGGAGCACAACTTTCGGTAGCCCTAGCTCGCATCGACGAACTATGCGGGAGAAAGATCCAGCGAGTCGGTCTCTCGGCCACTGTAGGTAACCCTGACGAAATGGCAACATGGTTGTCCGACTCGGCTAAACCGTGCCACGCTACTGCGCCTCGACCAATCGAAGTAGAAGTCGTAACAGAACTAGCCAACGCTGATGACAGAGCGATGTCGATAGAACTGCAAGTATCACCTCAAGGCCTAGCCGCTCTACGAAAACTAACGACGAAAGTAGAGGAAAGCGCACCCTGTCTCATCTTTGTCAACTCACGTAACGCAGCAGAGACCGTTGCACAACGCATCTCGAAGATCGACCCGAAGTTGAGAATCGGTGTCCACCACGGATCGCTTGCAAGAGAAACACGGGAACAGATGGAGGCTGATTTACAATCAGGTACACTGGATGGACTGGTTTGCACTTCCAGCCTAGAACTGGGAATAGATGTTGGCTCAATCAAGCAGGTGCACCAAGTGCAATCGCCAAGAGCCGTTGACAGACTTTTACAACGCATCGGTAGATCAGAACACATTCTGGGTGGTACCTCGCGGGGCATGATACTCTGCTGGGAAGCGGATGAAATCGGCGAAGCTGCAGTCATTGCAAGACGAGCGAGGGACGGGGAATTGGAGCCAGCTTCGTGGAGAACCTCACCTATGACCGTCGCCGCTAACCAACTCGTCTTAACTTCAATATCAGAGAGAATCATTCCTTTAGCGGCGGCTAAGAGCATACTCAGTAGAAGCAATCTGTTCAAGGATATTGATGACGACTCTGTTCTTGGAGCGTTGAGGATCCTCGATGACAGGCGACTCATCCGTCTGGTGGAAAATCACCACGATTCGGATCCAATGAATTGGCCTCCCATACTTTGGGAAATCATAGGCTCTGGAGAACCTGATCTACCTCAAAAAAGACCGACACTCGAGGAATTATCACAACTAACCGAGAAGGAGAAGGACATCTACGCGAGTGCCTTGCGCGCAGGATTACCCCAACACCTCAAGGAAGGGTGGTTCAGCCCAGGTTCAAGAAGTCGAGACTACATGCAACGAAGGTTGAGCATGATTGCTGACGAGACATATTACTCCGTTCGTGATGTCGTCACTCGCCGTTCCCTTGGCAAAGTGGACGAGACCTTCGTACTCTCACTCGATTCTGTAGGTGCCGAAGAAGACGGTGAACCGCGTCGCTTCGTGATGGCAGGCAGAACATGGGAAATTGTCGATGCGGATCCTGAGAAGAGCGAGCTACTGGTGGCTCCGGTATCAGATCAAGGTTCAGCGCCTGTATGGTCGGGGGAATTGCCGCCCGTCCCAGCCAAGGTGGCAAGGGAAGTAGGATGGTTGAGGCTAGCAATTGCCGGCGATCATGGGTTCGTAATGGAAGAAGAGGACATAGGGTTCTCTCCACTGGTGGAGGCGTGGATTGCTAGTCTTCCTTCGATGAGGGAGGTTGATTCCTATCCTGTATCAGATACCTCATTAGGTCTGCTAACGCAAAATGTGTTGGAACACATCGAGTCCACCAACTCAGTGCCACACCCAAGACTTCTGACCATCGAGAAGAGACGAGATGCAATAGTCCTCAACTCAACACATGGAAGCAGAGTGAACCAGGCACTAGCACATTTCGTGCAAGCGATGGCTTCCACAGTTGACGGGAAGAGTGGTCGAGTCATCGTCGACCCATACAGAATCACATTCCAAGTCCCTGCACTGACAATGGATTCAATGGTTACTTGGTTGAGAGAGACTCCTCCCGAAGCCTTGTCTGACATCATGCGAATGACCATACCTAACGGACGCCAATTGAGAGCTAGACTGGTTCAGGTGTGCAAGACCTTCGGCATCCTGCAACATGGAATCGACCCGCGACGGGTGAACCTCAACGGAATCATCCATCGCTATCGTGACACAGTTGTGCTCGATGATGCACTCGACATGCTATTCCATGACCGGATGGATGTAGAGGGAGCAACCGAACTACTGAGGGCAATCCAAGAAGGGGCGGTCGACATCAAGACAACCGCTGCGGGTTCGCTGGGTCTCTCGCCTCGTAGTGAAAGAGATCTCCTATTACCAAACTGGTCGAAGGAAGAGGTGCGTTTCCGACTGAAGGATCGACTGCTCAACGAAAGAGCTGTCCTCATTTGCCTCGCATGTGGCTCTCGCACGCGCACGCGCGTGGAGGTCTACTCCGAGAAGCATGAGAGATGCAAGTGCGGTGGACGAATGCTCGCAACCCAACGCGAGGGATTGGAAGAGCGTCTGGCTGAGTGGGTTCAATCAGATGACCCCGCTACTCGCTCGCGGATGGAACGTAACGCTCAGTTAGTGCAACAGCGAGGTCGTGAAGCTCTGATTGCACTGATGGCTAGAGGAGTAGGAGAAGACACTGCCACTAGAATTCTCAGAAAGACTCCAAAAGGTGACCTAGATGCTTTGCTAAGGATTATCCACGAAGCAGAGTTGAACTACGCTAGAACACGACGCTTCTGGGGATGATATGGTATTGTTTCCGCGCGAGGGGTTCATTTGCTTGAGCCACAACGACCCTTCATGCTCGTCGGTCTAACCGGTCGAAACGCCTCTGGCAAGACCACTGTGATTGACTGGTTTACCGAACGTGACTTTGGTGCAAGTTCGTGTTCCGATTCCATCCGTCATTGGCTTCG
Source organism: uncultured Candidatus Poseidoniales archaeon (assembly GCA_964000875.1). Taxonomy (GTDB): domain Archaea; phylum Thermoplasmatota; class Poseidoniia; order Poseidoniales; family Thalassarchaeaceae; genus MGIIb-Q1. The sequence goes on along the minus strand of CAXFCF010000001.1, from coordinate 2,272 downwards.
CTCAAGTGGCAAGGACATCACCAGAGACAACCTGATTGAGGGGGGGCGTACGCTCAGAGCCATGGGAGGGCCTGGCATCCTCGCCGAAATGTTGCTTGATATCATCGGTGATGAGAAGAACCACGCAGTCGATAGCATCCGAACTCCCGCAGAGGTTCTCGCATTTCGCAAGCGGGATGACTTCGTGCTCGTCGAGGTGTGCGCCCCGAGAGAAGTTCGTTGGGAACGCTTGCTAGCCCGTGGTAGAACAGGAGATGCTGAGACTTACGAGCAGTTCGTGGCTCAAGAGGAATCCGAATTAGTTGCACATGACGAAGCGGGTCAAGCACTAGTTGCAACCGCTAAGATGGCCGATGTGGCGATTATCAACGATGGTGATGTAGACAGCCTCCACCAACAGTTGCAAGCATTGATGGATGAGTTCAGCAAGTGACTTCGATATCAACACAACTTATGCTTGGCGAATGTTGACTCCTGCCTCTTGAAACATTGAGAGAGCAATGGAGAAGTCCTCTTCCCATCGCTCGGGAATCTCAACATCATTGGGGTATACGACTTCGGACACCCCCGCCTGAATTAATGAACGGGTACAGCGTGAACAGGGCGGCCAAGTAACATATGCCGAATTACCCTTGAGTGAAACCCCGGTACGTGCCGCGTGCATTATTGCGTTCTCCTCTGCGTGACAAATCAATGGATACTTCTGCTCCCTATCTGAGAGTCTCTCATCATCGTCTTCGATGCCCCTGGGAAAGCCATTGAAACCAGTCGAACGAATCTCACGATCGTCTCCTACAACAACACAGCCCACCTTAGTGGATGGATCCTTGCTCCAAGTGGCGATGTGTGCTGCGAGTTCAAGGAATCGTTTGTCCCACTTATTGCTCACAGTGCGCTCCCCCTTCCCCGTGATTGCGTGCGCGCCGAGCCAACAAAGCCTTTGTCACGAAGTTGGCTCCTCGACATCCCCCATGAGTTCGAAATCTTCCTCACCAAATACTAGGCTAAGGCTTGCCCAAGAGTCAAGTTCGAGAGCTTTCATCACATCTCCTGCCAGATATATCGAACCTAGAACCAGTACTGAAGAAGCTGGGTCGGACTCATTAGATATCTCCACAGCGCGGTAGGCTGCTGTGAACGAATCCCTCTCAACAATCAACTCCACCTCTGGAAGATGGCTTGCCAACTCATCAGCGAGTACATTAGCGCGGATTGGTGTCCGGCGATAGGAACTCGACTCGGTCAGAATCACCTTCCCTACCTCGCCAGTTACTATCAATTCAACTAGGGGCTGGAGGAATCCGATCATGTCGGTCTGAGGTCCAGAAGCGAGGATTACAACGCCAGGAGTAGGAGCTTCGTCCTGCTCCATCGCATCGATTATCTGCTTGCACGATTGAGCCATGCCACTCGGATTGTGGGCGGCATCGAACAGAACTGGTACACCTTCGTGTTCCAACCATTGCATTCGCCCTGGCCACTGTGTGCCGATACGAGCCATAGGCACATACTCGGCCGCTAGTATTAGCCGAGGATCAGAAGAAACCGACAGTGCGGCCTGAGCCAGTTTGGCAGCTCTGTCGTGATATGAGGGGAAACCTGTGAATCCAGGGTCATTGGGAATTGGGCGATGACTCTCTTCATCCTCAAACCATGTGAACAAGAGTTCTCTATCAGGCCTCCACCAATATCCGCGTTGTGGCGGAGGAACCGAACCTTTGATCGCATCTCTAGCAGCTTCATCGTAGGTCCATGTTGCAACGAAGGTCGCTCCCTGTCTCGCTATCGCCGCTTTCTCTAGGGCAATCTCCTCAAGGGTCTCTCCCAGCACATCGGTATGCTCCAGAGCAAGATCGGTAAGAACGCATAGATCCGCTTCCGCGGTTCTAGTGGCATCGAGACGACCGCCCAGACCTGTCTCATATACAGCACGAAGTACCCCGTACTTCCTGAACGCTAGTAGAGCAATGAGGTAAGTCGCCTCGAAGTAGGTCGGTTGCAACTTCGGTTCTTGATCACAAGCAGCACGAAGTTCAGCGAGGCACTCATCGAATGACTGGGTAGAAATTGGTTCGCCGTCGATGCGAATTCTCTCCTCGACATAGCATAGGTGAGGTGAAGTGAAGAGGCCGCAAGTGGTTCCAGTCATCGAGATGGCGTTGGACATGATGGCCGCGCAGGTTCCCTTACCGTTGCTCCCTGCGATATGGATTCCTGGAATGTCGGACTGGGGCATACCCAAACGCGCTGACAGCGCATATGTCGTCTCCAA